>NZ_KV793586.1:0-687 GCF_001808505.1 Oligella sp. HMSC09E12 | reverse complement strand
AACCGATTCATGAGAAGTATTTAAGTGATTATGATGCTTTTAGATGGGCTTCTGAGGTCCTCACGGATGTAAAGATATTGGACTACGAATCTAGGGTTCAATATGGTTGCAAACTACTTGGCTATGGCGAGAATCAGGGATGTTTGCCATGAAAGTAACTTTTAAAACTTATTTTTTTTGTATGTTAAAAGCTTTGTTCGTAAGTGCAATAGTCTTTTGTATTCAAATCTTAGTAAATGTTTTTTTGAATGAAGATGAAGTCATAGAAATATGGGATGTTTTTAGTTTAGGGGTTGGTTTGACTTTAATTGCAAGTTTGGTTTTTCTGATACCATTAATTATTGCAACTCTGGTTAGATTTTTATTAAATAAACACAATTACCATCGATGTCTTTCTTTTTTAATTAATTTTGCTGTTTTTTTTACTTATGGATATTATTTATTTATAAAATCACAGCCCCTTTACAAGGGTACTGAATTTTCTGAACATGAAAAGTTACTAATACTTAGTATGGTTTTTTATACTTCAATTTTTTTAATTACGAGTGAGATTTTTATCTCAAGTAAAGTAAAAAAATTAAGTTTAAGTGTTGGTTAAATTAATATTTAGTAGTCCTTAATAAGCGGTTTTTGTGAAGCCAGTGGCAGTGTGGGCTATGGGCAGGTGAGTGATAGCCAAGGTAGTAC
>NZ_KV793585.1:0-30384 GCF_001808505.1 Oligella sp. HMSC09E12 | reverse complement strand
TGCCTCCTGCCACAGTTTTCGTCACACGTTTGCTTAATGAAGTGGCTGAACTCTTAGGAGTCAGCTATTGGACGATTTACGCTAAGCGTCACGAATTAGGATTTAGACTGCCAGGTGGCCGTAAATGGTACATATGGCGCTCAGCACTTGATAATTTTGGAAATAAGCGTAACAATGTATTCCGATTATCTGTGCTGGCAAGAGAGGATACTTCATGCCAATATACAGAAAAAACAGCAACCAGAATGCCATCTGGTGGATTGACATCAGGACACCAGGCGGCAAAAGAGTTAGACGATCTACTGGCACAAGGAACAAAAAAGAAGCCCAAGAGTACCACGACCGCTTAAAAGCTGAATTGTGGCGAGAGAATAAACTAGGAGATAAGCCTGATTATACGTTTGATGAGGCTGCTATCCAGGTTTTAAAGTTAGCGGTCAGTGAGCGAGATTATGGTGTAAAAGCCAGGCACATTAGATACTGGCGCGACCACTTTGGTGGTAGAACATTAAGCTCTTTAACCGCACCGGAGATTATTAACTGCCTGCCAACGCATCAGTTGCCAAAGCCCGGTCCAAAGGGAAACTTAAAGTTAAGCAAAGCTACTCAAAACCGCTATCTTTCAACCATGTCTAGGCTACTAAACTTGGCTTACAAAGATGGCAGGATTGACAGGTTACCTCACTTAACAAAGTTTAAAGAAGCCCCAGTACGGGTTAGGTGGATCACTAGGGAGCAGGCTCAACTGCTGATTCAACAATTGAGTCAGCGCTGGATGAGAAATGCAGTAATTTTTGTATTATCAACAGGCGCTCGTGCAAATGAAATATTATCGCTTGAGTGGTCACAGGTTAATTTAAACGAAAAGGTTGCCTGGTTAACTGCTGACAAAACTAAATCAGGAAAGGCTAGGCCCATTCCTTTGAATGACGATGCCTGCGGTGTTTTAAAATCGTGTCAAGGTGATGATCCCCGTTGGGTTTTTGTAAGAAATACAACGGGGCAGAATCCTAAGACGATTAACCATAAGTCGTTTAATGCCGCCACAAAAGCTGTTGGACTTGATGATTTTCATTTTCACGATCTGAGACATACTTGGGCCTCTTGGCACGTCCAAGCCGGAACGCCTTTATTTGTCCTGAAGGAAATGGGCGGATGGGAAACATTGGAAATGGTTAAAAAGTATGCCCACCTCAATGCTACTCATCTGGCAGAATACTCATCTGCGGTCACCTTTTGGTCACCCCTTGATGATTTAGGGCAGAGAAAAAGCCACCTACAAATGGCTGTAAATGGCTAACTTATTGGCTTTCTAGTGGTCCCCCCAGCCGGACTTGAACCGGCGACCAAAGGATTATGAGTCCTCTGCTCTAACCAACTGAGCTACAGGGGGCTTTTGATACGTGCCTTAATCTAAAAAATCAAAGCACATCACTGGATGCATAGCAATTACGCTAAGCTGTTAATGATAGCTTAACTAGTTAATAAAATCAATTCACAATAGTCGCAACTTCAATTGCTATCTTTAACAAAAACGACTAGTATTAGTGATTAACTGGCTCATCCTCAATTTGTTCCTATCTTTTTGGTGTCGCTATGAGTTTAGCTTTGCGTCAATATCCCATGTGGGTTGGTATTCTGACCTTAGTGCTGTCAATTATCTCTTTATGCACCGGCACCTCATTTGCAAAAACACTCTTTTCAGAGGTCGGCGCAGTCGGAACAACGACCTTTAGGATTTTTTTCTCTGCCTGTATTTTATGGTTGATTTGGCGACCTTGGCGCATCCCCGTGACCCGCTCAGACTTAGCCACTATTGTGCCTTATGGTATCTGCATTGTGGGGATGAACCTACCCTTTTATCTGGCACTACAGAGCTTACCCGTCGGTATTGCGCTGGCGATTGAGTTTATTGGCCCCTTGAGTTTAGCTATTTATACGTCCAGAACACGTTTTGATTTTTTGTGGATTGCTTTTGCTGTCATCGGTCTATATCTGCTCCTTTGGCCAGATGCGGATTCGGAGCAATTAATCGCACTGGATTTAGTCGGTGTGATTTACGCTATTATTGCTGGGGCATTTTGGGCAGCCTATATCGTCTTTGGACAAAGAGCACGTCGTGTACATCCAGCGCATGTGACTGCCTATGGACTGACCATTGCTGCCATGATCATTTTGCCATTTGGTTTAATCAGCGGTGGTGCCAATATGTTTAATCCTAACCTCTTACTGTTCGGATTGAGCATTGCGGTGTTATCCAGCGCCCTACCCTATAGCTTAGAAGTCTTTGCGCTGCGGATTTTACCGGCCAAAACCTTTAGTATTATGCTGAGTTTGGAGCCTGCCGTGGGCGCATTAGCAGGCATCATTATCCTTGGCGAAGTGCTAGCAGCTAAGCAATGGCTCGCCATTTTACTAGTGGTCTGCGCTTCAGCAGGCTGCACGGCCACAGCGGTACGAAATAATCGCAAGGATAATACTAACAAAGCCGCCAATTAAGTAAAGCAGTAGCTCTACCGCGATATTAAATTTTAATATTAAACTATATGACTACATCACAGCGTCAATATCCCATGTCGCTAGGTGCGCTAGCGCTAGTACTATCGATATTTTCACTCTGCATCGGTAATTCGTTTGCAAAGGGATTATTCGAGGCTGCCGGCCCCGTGGGTGCTACCACCCTTAGACTATTGTTTTCCACCCTATTTATGATGCTGTTTTGGCGCCCTTGGCGCATTGCGTTAACCCGTTCAGATTTAGCGACAATTATCCCCTACGGTCTGTGCATGGTCGGCATGAACAGCACCTTTTATTTAGCCATTGACAGATTACCACTCGGGGTGACCTTAGCGATTCAATTTTCAGGGCCCTTGGCAGTTGCCGTCCTCTCCTCCCGTTCACGTATGGACTTTGTCTGGGTACTGCTGGCCTTGACTGGACTCTATTTACTCTTGTGGCCAGGTCACGCAGCAAATGATACGCTAAAACTTGACTCCATCGGCGTGGTCTATGCCTTGATTGCCGGTGCATTTTGGGGCATGTATATCCTCGTGGGGCGACGCGCACGTTTAATTCACCCAGGATTGATTACTTCCTATGGCTTTGCCACTGCCTCATTAATTATTTTGCCGATTGGGCTGATACAGAATGGTCCTCAACTAATTAATCCCACAGTATTATTATTCGGTCTAGGTATCGCCCTACTCTCTAGCGCCATTCCTTTTACCTTAGAGATCTTCTCACTGCGGATTTTACCCATAAAAACCTTCAGTATCATGGTGAGTTTAGAACCGGCCGTTGGTGCACTAACAGGGATTGTTATTTTAAATGAGTTCTTAGATTTGCGAGAATGGCTGGCGGTCATTTTAATCGTCAGTGCGGCAATTGGCACCACCGCTACCGCAGTACAGAGTGGCAGAAGAGAAAAACGCCGAGAACAAAAATAATCTTTGCTCTCGGCCTTAAGTATCATTAAGGGTACAAACCACGTACCTTGCGCTGCTCCAAAATACGCGTGCAAGCAATAATATAGGCTGCAGTGCGCATACTGACGCCGTGGTACTTGGCAGTTTCACGAATCGCACGGTAGGCCTCGCGCATCATGCGTTCCAGACGATGATTAATCTCGTCCACAGTCCAGAAAAAGCTGGAGAAGTCCTGTACCCACTCAAAATAACTAACGGTCACACCGCCTGCATTTGCCAGCACATCTGGCACGATAAAGACCCCCTTATCGCTCAGGATATCGTCTGCCGCTGGTGTGGTCGGACCATTAGCCCCTTCAACTAAAATTTTAGTTTTAACGCTATGCGCATTCTTCTCTGTTACTTGATTTTCCAAAGCGGCTGGGATCAACAAATCGGTCTCGGTCGCCCAAAATTCATCCACTGAAATCTCAGTTGCACCTTCAAAGCCCTTAATGCCGCCATGGTGTTCGACATGCTCAAGTAGCTTGTAAATATCAATGCCCTCTTCATTGGCCACGGTAGCCGTGTGATCTTGGAGTGCGATGACTTTGGCACCCGCTTCAAAAAATAAACGTGCCGCCGTGCCACCAACATTACCAAAGCCCTGTATCACAACTCGTGCACCCTGAAGGTCAATGCCTTGATCTCTCGCCGCTTCACAGGCAGCCACATACACACCACGCCCGGTCGCTTCCACTCGACCCAAACTACCGCCTAGCGCAATCGGCTTACCCGTGACGACGCCCGAGGTAGTATAGCCTTGGTTCATCGAAAAGGTATCCATCATCCATGCCATCACTTGTGGGCCAGTGTTAACGTCCGGCGCGGGTATATCCTTTAACGGACCGATAATGCTACCAATTTCAGAAGTATAGCGACGGGTCACGCGTTCAAGCTCTTTTTGGGAATAATTACGGGGGTCGATCCGAATACCGCCTTTGGCACCACCAAAAGGTAGATCCACGGCAGCACATTTAATCGACATCCAGCCAGCTAAAGCCATCACCTCGGATAGATTCACATCCTGATGGAAACGCACTCCGCCCTTACCCGGACCACGGATGGTATTGTGCTGTACACGATAGCCTTCAAAATGCGCAAAGCTGCCATCATCTAGCTCAATCGGCACGTCCACCACCATAATGGTTTTAGGGCGTTTCAAGGTTTCAATCCATGGGGACAAACTGCCCATATAAGGGGCAATACGATCAATTTGCTCTAAAAAAATACCCCAAGCACCTAAATCATTCTGATTTAAATAAGAGGGTAATGCATGCTTAGGAACGCTTGACTGTTGATCCACAAGACTCTCCAATTAATTTAAACGTGATGTTAGTACAGTAACAGATTTGCTCACTAATTACACCCAAAATAAAAATCCCCGAACATTTGCTCGGGGACTTCTGTATCACATGATGCCGTAGCGACTATCTAGCCGAAATCGGTGTTACATCACGCTTAGCTGCACCAATGTAGATCTGACGCGGACGACCGATCTTATAATCAGGATCGCCAAGCATTTCATTCCATTGAGCAATCCAACCAACCGTACGCGCCAAGGCAAAGATTGCGGTAAAGAGTGACGTTGGGATACCGATAGCACGCTGAACAATACCAGAGTAGAAGTCTACGTTAGGGTATAGCTTACGCTCAACAAAGTACTCGTCCTCTAGTGCAATACGCTCTAGTTCCATCGCGAGTTTGAATAAAGGATCGTTTTCCAAACCTAAAGCGGACAGTACCTCTTTACACGTTTCTTGCATTAATTTCGCACGTGGGTCATAGTTTTTATACACACGATGACCGAAGCCCATGAGGCGCGCAGGATTATTTTTATCCTTGACCGCTTCCATAAACTGGCCAACTTTTTCAATACCGCCATTGGCTTGAATTTCTTCAAGCATGGTCAAGCAAGCCTCGTTCGCACCACCATGCGAAGGACCCCACAAGCACGCCACACCCGCAGCAATCGCAGCAAATGGGTTGGTACCCGAAGAACCGCAAAGTCTGACTGTTGAGGTAGAGGCGTTTTGCTCGTGATCGGCATGAAGAATTAGGATACGGTCTAGCGCACGTTCAACCACCTCATTGACTTGATAATCTTCGCACGGCGTAGCAAACATTTGACGTAGGAAGTTACCACTATAAGATAAGTCGTTACGTGGGTAGATGTATGGCTCACCCTTGTTGTACTTATAGGCCATGGCAACCATCGTCGGCATTTTAGCAATTAAGCGAATCGCCGAAATCTCACGGTGACGCGGATTACTAATATCCGTTGAGTCGTGATAGAAAGCCGATAAAGCACCAACCAAACCAGTCAATACAGCCATCGGGTGAGCGTCACGACGGAAGCCGCGTAAGAAGAAGTGCATTTGTTCATTAACCATATTATGACGGTTAATCGATACATCAAACTCCTTCTTCTGCTCCGCATTTGGTAGCTCGCCATGTAAGAGTAAATAGCAAACCTCTAAGAAGTCGCAATTTACAGCCAGCTGCTCGATCGGATAACCACGGTAGAGTAACTCACCCTTATCACCGTCAATGTAGGTGATTGATGAGCCGCAAGAGGCTGTCGACATAAAACCCGGGTCATAAGTAAACTTGCCGGTTTGACCGTACAACTTACGAATATCCATCACATCAGGGCCGATGGTCCCCTCATAAATCGGCAGTTCGATGGATGGCGAACCGTCTGAAAAGCTTAATGTGGCTTTTTTATCGGATAATTGCATCTTGATTTTTTCCTTTTAAATAAGCGCTTAGACAGCGATTAGGCCTTGCGAATCAAGTGAACAAGTCGGCATATATTATCAGTGTGGTAGTCGCCTTCAGGTTCTTTTTTGCCTAATAAAATGTCTAATAGCTGGTTGTCGTCTAACGTAAACAAGTGTGTTAGCGATAATACATCTTCATCACTTAATTGCTCTTCATAAAGATCAAGAAAGTTCGTAAGAATTAAATCGTTTTCCAATAAACCGCGCCGTGCACGCCAACGAAGGCGTGCACGGGCAAGTTCAACCTCTGATATGCTCATTCCTTGTACTCTAACAAGTCAGTGTACAGTCACTAAACTGTACGACGAACTAACATCTCTTTGATCTTACCAATGGCGCGAGTCGGATTTAGTCCCTTAGGACAGGCATCCACGCAGTTCATGATGGTATGACAACGGAACAAGCGGTATGGATCCTCAAGATTATCCAAGCGCTCTGTGGTTGCTTCATCACGGCTATCAGCAAGCCAACGATAAGCTTGTAATAAACCCGCAGGACCCACAAACTTATCCGGATTCCACCAGAAAGAAGGACACGAAGTAGAGCAACAGGCACATAGAATACATTCATACAAGCCATCTAACTCTTCACGAGCTTGTGGGCTTTGTAAGCGCTCTTTTTCTGGTGGTGGCGTATTATTCACAAGGTATGGACGTACTGAATGATACTGATTGAAGAAGTATGTCATATCAACAATCAGGTCACGGATCACCGGAAGACCCGGTAGCGGACGTAATACAATCGGCTCTTTTAAATCATTTAAGTTAGTAATACACGCCAAGGTGTTTTTACCATTCACGTTCATCGCGTCAGAGCCACAAACACCCTCACGGCAAGAGCGACGAATTGAAATACTATCATCTACGTCATTTTTGATGCGTACAATAGCATCTAACAGCATTTTGTCAGTTGGCTTCAGCTCAACATCCAATTTCTGCATATATGGTCGCTCGTCCTTGTCCGGATCGTAGCGATAAATCTCAAATTTAACAATTCGTTTAGACATAATTTCAACCTATACCAATTAGAATGTACGTTTCTGAGGCTCAACTGTTTTAGCAGTTAAGGGTTTCATCTGAACCGGCTTATACTCTAAGCGACTGCCCTCTGAATACCATAAGGTATGCTTTAACCAATTCACGTCATCACGCTCAGGATAGTCATTTAGTGCGTGAGCACCACGACTCTCAGTACGTGCAGCGGCTGATGTGATGGTAGCGCGCGCAACCTCAATCATATTGGAAATCTCTAAGGCCTCTTGACGAGCCATGTTAAAGACTTTGGATTTGTCTTTAAAGTAAATGTGATTAGCACGCTCGGCGATTTCCTCGATTTGCTCAACACCCTCATTAAGCAGCTTTAAGGTACGGAATACGCCACAGTGGCTCTGCATCGAGATACGCATTGCATCACCTACTTCTTGCACTTTCTCACCGGAAGTACGGTTTTCAAGTTCACTTACACGTGCGATTGACTTATCAACGGCTTCTTTAGGTAGATCCTGGTGCGCTCTTTGCTTTTCTAAATGCTCAGACACTAAGTGATTACCAGTGGCTCGACCAAACACGATTAAGTCAAGCAATGAGTTAGTACCTAAGCGATTCGCACCATGTACCGAAACAGCTGCACACTCACCCACAGCGTAGAGACCATTAATCACCTTATTCTCGCCGTTAACATAGTCTAATACCTGACCTTGAATATTGGTAGGAAGACCACCCATCTGATAGTGGATTGTTGGCACCACAGGGATAGGATCTTTAATCGGGTCAACGTTACCAAAGCGGATTGCAATTTCACGAATCGATGGTAGACGCTTATTAATCACGTCTGCACCTAAGTGATCAAGCTTTAACAATACGTGATCTGCATTAGGACCACAGCCGCGACCCTCTTTAATTTCTTGGTCCATCGAACGTGAAACGAAGTCACGTGGCGCCAAGTCCTTAAGCGTCGGTGCATAACGCTCCATAAAGCGCTCACCGTCTTTGTTTAATAAAATACCGCCCTCACCGCGTACCCCCTCGGTAATCAGTACACCGGCACCAGCGACACCGGTTGGGTGGAATTGCCAGAACTCTAAATCCTGTAACGGAATACCGGCACGAGCCGCCATACCTAAACCGTCACCGGTATTAATAAAGGCGTTAGTCGAAGCAGCCCAAATACGGCCCGCACCACCCGTCGCTAATACGGTCGCCTTACCCTCTAAAATATAAATATCACCGGTTTCCATCTCAAGTGCTGTCACACCGAGTACATCACCGTCTTCGTTACGTAGTAAGTCTAAGGCCATCCACTCAACAAAGAACTGAGTGCGAGCCGCAACGTTACGCTGATATAAGGTGTGCAATAAGGCATGACCAGTACGGTCAGCTACGGCACAAGCACGTTGAACCGGCTTTTCACCATGATTCGCAGTGTGACCACCAAATGGACGCTGATAAATCGTACCGTCGGGGTTACGGTCAAATGGCATACCAAAGTGCTCTAACTCATACACCGCATTCGGTGCTTCACGGCAAAGGAACTCAATCGCATCCTGGTCACCTAACCAGTCGGAGCCCTTAACCGTATCATACATATGCCATTCCCAATGGTCCTCACTCATATTGCCAAGCGAAGCACTAACACCACCTTGAGCTGCCACCGTGTGCGAACGAGTCGGGAAAACTTTAGATAAAACAGCAACAGACAAGCCAGCCTGAGCTAATTGTAATGAACAGCGCATACCGGCACCACCGGCACCCACGACAACCACGTCAAATTGACGACGGGGTAAAGAAGAATGAATTGCAACCACGGCTTATAGACTCCAAAGAACACTAGCAAAATAAACGATCGAAGAGACTAACCACATCACAGTGAGTACCTGTAGCGCTAATCTAAGTTTGACACAGGTAATATAGTCCATCCAAATATCACGCACACCAACCCAGGCGTGATAAATCAGAGCAAAAAAGGCTAAGGATGTGGAGATCTTGCCGGCAGGAAAACCGCCAAACCAAGTAAAGGTAAATAGATTTACCCAAGAGTAATAATCAACTTTGGTAAAGAGAACTACTAATAAAAACAGAATTGAATACACGGCTAAGATAACCGCCGTCACACGCTGGATAATAAAATCCATCACGCCGTAACGAGCACCTACCGCACGACGTGTATGTCCATATTGTTCATAACGTTCCATTAGAGCACTCCAAACATTTTAATTGCAAAAATACAGGTCAATACTAAGCTGACTATCACCACAAGACGAGCACTCTTATGCGCTTCCGCTTTTTCTAAACCACGACCAAAATCTAAGGTTAAAAAGCGCACGCCGGCACAGAGGTGGTGCATAAAGCCCCATAACAACACTAATAAAATCAGCTTTAATAAAAAGCCACCAAAACCGCTACCCAACTCAGCAAAAGAGCCTGGTGAAGCAACGCTTGCTGCAAATAAAGGCACAAACACAATCGGCAACGCCAAGAACAAGAGCGCACCGCTGACACGATGCAAAATCGAGACCCTAGCAGCGAGCGGCTGCTTAAAGTCAACGGTAATATTCCTTACGCTGACATTGCGGAATTCGCGATAAGGCTTTTTTTGATTTTCAGACATAGTAAATTTACCCCTATCTTAGAAAGAAAATCGTTGAACCATGACAAATGGTATTAGTTAATAAAAATCTGTCCTACTAGTTTAAACTATTTCTGTAAAAGTAATCCTTAGTTAGATACATTCCTTTACGAATTTCTATCGGTTTGTCGCCATAAGTATAAGCGATCCGATTAATCGCTAACAGTGGATAGCCTTCTGGTACCTGGAGTAACTCAGAGACTTTGTCATTGGCAGCAACCGCATAAAGTTGCTCTTCGGCACGAATCATACTCACCCCAAACTCTGACTCAAAGAGTCCATATAAGGGCAAGCGCTTTTGTAAGGTGGCTAGATTAAGCGCTCTAAAACTATCCGCTGGCAAAATAATCTGCTCAAACACCACCGGCTTATCATCAAAGCGCATCACCCGGTCAATTTCAACCACTTCACTACCGGGCGGCAGTTCCAGCAAATCCAATTCAAGCTGATCTGCTTTACGAAAATCACAGGCCAAAAAATCGCTCACCGGCTTTTCTTTTTTCTCTTGACCATGACGACTTGCTAAGCGTAAAAAACGATAACGCACCTCATCCTCATGATGCGTCGCAACGAACGTCCCCTTGCCCTGGCGACGGATTAAGACACTCTCAGCAGATAATTCGTCAATGGCCTTACGGACCGTGCCCTGGCTAACTTGATACAGTGAGGCCAATTCAAGCTCACTCGGAATACTCTCGCCAGGCTTCCACTCCCCTGCTTTCAAGCTCTCTAAAATTAATTCCTTAATTTGCTTATACAGTGGAGAAAAAGCAGCACGTTGCCTAGCCGTAGCGACCGCCTTAGCGGTGCGGGATGACAGGGTCCGCGGACCACGTGGAGCAGCGACCCTCAAACTCTTACGCGAAGGGGGCTTACTGGTAAGATTAGACTGTAATTTACTCATAACTTTAAGAAAGATTTGTTGCCATATTATCGCATTAGTGACAAAGAAAGTCCATTCATCTATCTTATATAAGACATAAGACATAAGTCTACATTGACTCAAGCTAATTATTGATCTAAGCTTAACAAGATTTTTAAACGTTTCATTACATTTTCACATGTAATGCTGGAGTTACTACTATGTCAAAACCTGCTGTACGTGTTGCGGTCACAGGCGCCGCCGGCCAAATCGGCTATGCTCTTTTATTCCGTATTGCCTCGGGTGAAATGCTAGGTAAGGACCAACCGATTATCCTTCAATTGCTTGAAATTCCCGATGAAAAAGCTCAAAACGCACTCAAAGGCGTGATGATGGAACTAGATGACTGCGCATTCCCGTTATTAGAGGGTATGACTGCTCACAGCGATCCTAAAGAGGCTTTTAAAGATGCACAAATTGCCTTATTAGTAGGTTCTCGCCCGCGCGGCCCAGGCATGGAGCGTGCTGATTTATTACAGATTAATGCCAAGATCTTTATTGAACAAGGTAAAGCACTTAACGAGGTCGCTGATCGTAATGTTAAGGTATTAGTCGTGGGCAACCCTGCCAATACAAATGCCTATATTGCAATGAAGTCTGCACCTGATTTACCGGCCAAAAACTTCACTGCGATGCTACGCCTAGACCATAACCGTGCCTTAACTCAACTAGCGCAAAAATCTGCTAAAGCCGTTAAAGATATCCGTGATTTCGCTGTTTGGGGTAACCACTCTCCAACCATGTACCCTGACTACCGTTTTGCTACAGTTAATGGTGAGAGCTTAAAGGATCTCATTAACGACGAAGAATGGAATAAAAACGAGTTTATTCCTAAGGTTGGTAAGCGCGGTGCGGCAATTATTGAGGCTCGTGGCCTATCTTCAGCCGCCTCTGCCGCTAACGCCGCCATCGATCACATCCGTGACTGGGTCTTAGGCTCTAACGGTCAATGGGTAACCATGGGTGTACCATCTGACGGTTCTTACGGTATCCCTGAGGGCATTATGTACGGTGTGCCGGTCATCTGTGAAAACGGCGAGTACAAACGCGTTGAGGGTCTAGAAATTGACGAGACTTCACGTGCCTACATGGACAAGACACTTAACGAGCTTCTCGAAGAACGTGATGGTGTGGCTGATCTATTAAAATAATCGCAGTAGATTGTTTTAAATCAATTTAAGCAGCCTTGTTCTGCTTAGTCCCTTTAAAAGCCATCCGTTCTTAATAGCACGGGTGGCTATTATTTTAGATAGAGTAAAGGATATGAGTCAAAAATCTGCAGGTGCAGCTTTTCGTCAAGCCTTAGCTGAAGAAAAGCCATTACAAATTATCGGTGCCATTAACGCTAATCACGCTCTCTTAGCTAAGCGCGCTGGTTTTAAGGCAATCTACTTATCCGGTGGCGGTGTTGCGGCCGGTTCTTTAGGTTTACCTGATTTAGGTATTAACACCTTAGACGATGTTTTAACGGATATTCGTCGTATTACCGATGTGTGCGATACCCCCTTACTGGTTGACATTGATACCGGCTTCGGCCCATCCGCTTTTAATATCGCCCGCACCATTAAAAGCTTAATTAAATTCGGTGCTGCGGCTTGTCATATTGAGGACCAAGCCGGCGCGAAGCGTTGTGGTCACCGCCCCAATAAGGAAATCGTTTCTACGGAGGAGATGATCGACCGTGTTAAAGCTGCGGTTGACGCTAAAACCGATCCTGACTTCTATATCATTGCGCGCACCGATGCCATTCAAAGTTTTGGCGTGGAAGCTGCGCTTGAACGTGCTCAAAAATGTGCTGAGGCAGGCGCCGATGCGATTTTCGTTGAAGCTGCGCATGATTTAGAAACCTACAAATTCTTCACCGACAATTTACAAGTACCGGTGTTAGCAAATATCACTGAGTTCGGCGCAACCCCATTATTTACCGTAGAGGAGTTAGCAAGCGTAGACGTAGGCATGGTTCTCTATCCGCTATCTGCTTTCCGCGCCATGAATAAAGCGGCTCAAACAGTATATGAATCCATTCGTAAAGACGGCCATCAGAAAAACGTGGTTGATATGATGCAAACTCGGATGGAGCTTTACGAGAGCATTGGTTACTTTGCCTTTGAAGAATATTTAGATAATCTTTACGCAAAAAAATAATTTTTTAAAAATCATAGGAGGACTTCATGAGTCAAACAGATCAAAGCACAGACAACAAACCTAAGGGCAAAAAGTCAGTTGCTCTTTCTGGTGTTGCAGCGGGCAATACCGCACTTTGTACCGTAGGCCTTTCTGGTAATGACTTACATTACCGTGGCTATGATATTTTAGACATGGCTGGTGCGTGTGAATTTGAAGAGGTTGCTCACTTATTGATTCACGGCAAATTGCCTAATGTTGCTGAGCTTGCCGCTTATAAAGCAAAGCTAAAAAGACTGCGCGGTTTACCTTTAGCAGTCAAAGAGGTGTTAGAAAGCTTACCAGCAGCCAGCCACCCGATGGATGTGATGCGCACTGCGGTTTCTGTGTTAGGCTGCGCCTTACCTGAAAAAGACGATCACAATGCCGCTGACGCACGTGATATTGCCGATCGTTTGATTGCTTGCTTAGGCTCTGCCCTACTTTACTGGTACCACTTCAGCAATAACGGCGTGGTTATTGATGTCGAGTCTGATGAAGACAGCATTGCCGGTCACTTCTTAGAGTTGTTGCACGGTGAAACCCCACCCGAAGAGTGGGTTCGCGCTATGCATATTTCCTTAAACCTCTACGCCGAGCACGAGTTTAACGCATCAACCTTTACCAGCCGCGTGATTGCGGGTACGGGTTCAGATATGTACTCTTGTATTTCTGGCGCTATCGGTGCCTTACGTGGTCCTAAGCACGGCGGTGCAAACGAAGTGGCCTTTGAAGTGCAAAAACGCTACGACAATCCAGATGATGCTGAAGCCGACATCCGTAAACGTCTAGAAAACAAGGAAGTGATCATCGGTTTTGGTCACCCTGTTTACACTGTTTCAGACCCTCGTAACCAAGTCATCAAAGCGGTTGCTAAAGAGCTTTCTGAAAGCGCTAACAATACCAAGATGTATGAAATCGCTGAGCGCCTTGAAACCGTGATGTGGGATGCCAAGAAAATGTTCCCTAACTTAGACTGGTTCTCAGCTGTATCATATCACATGATGGGCGTGCCTACAGCGATGTTTACACCGCTCTTCGTGATTGCACGTACCGCAGGTTGGGCTGCGCACATTCTTGAGCAACGAGTTGATAACAAGATTATCCGTCCTACTGCAAACTACGTTGGCCCGGAAAATCAAAGCTTCGTCAAGCTTGAGGATCGCTAATTAGCGAATAATTAGATCGATTAGCTCATAGAGCAAGAAAGGCGCCCCACTCGGAGGCGCCTTTGCTATATCAACTACGCATGGCAGACTTACTTCTCGTCCTTAGTTGAACCCTCTAATTGGGGTACTACCGAGTCCTTGCCTGCAACTAATAAACCAGATTTGGTGTAAATACCAAGCTTATTGCGTGTATCAATGATATCCAAATTACGCATCGTTAACTGACCAATACGATCGAGCGGAGTAAAGGCTGCATCCTCAACCTTTTCCATACTTAAGCGATCGGCTTCGTAAGTCAAGTTAGGCGATTCCGTATTTAAGAAAATATAGTTATTACCACGGTGCAACTCTAGGGTCACCTCACCCGTAATCGCTCTAGCCACCCAACGTTGTGCCGTTTCTCTCAGCATCAGGGCTTGCGAATCGAACCAACGTCCTTGATACAATAAACGACCTAAACGTAAGCCATTAATGCGGTATTGCTCAATCGTGTCTTCATTATGAATACCAGTCACTAAACGCTCATAGGCAATATGCAATAAGGCCATGCCCGGATCCTCATAAATACCGCGCGACTTCGCCTCAATGATACGGTTTTCGATCTGATCGGTCATACCCAAACCGTGACGACCACCAATTTTGTTCGCTTCTAAGAAAAGCGCAACGGGATCGTACTCCTGACCATTAAGCGCTACCGGTACACCCTCTTCAAAACGAACACGTACCACCTCAGGCTTAATCTCGACTGACTCATCCCAAAAAGCCACGCCCATAATTGGTTTGACGATTTTCAAACTGCTATCCAAGAACTCTAAGTCCTTGGCCTCATGCGTGGCACCAAGCATATTAGAGTCGGTACTGTAAGCCTTTTCAACCGACATTTTGTAATCAAAGCCATTTTCAATCAAAAACTCAGACATTTCCTGACGACCACCCAGCTCATCAATAAACTGTTGGTCTAACCAAGGCTTGTAAATTTTAAGCTTAGGATTAGTAATAAGACCGTAGCGGTAAAAACGCTCAATGTCATTGCCCTTATACGTGGAACCGTCACCCCAAATATTGACCTCATCCTCTTGCATCGCAGACACGAGCATCGTACCAGTCACGGCACGACCAATAGGGGTGGTATTAAAATAAGGCATACCGCCTGTGGTTACATGAAAAGCACCACTTTGAATCGCTGCAATGCCCTCATAGGCTAGTTGCAGACGGCAATCTACTAAACGCGCTTCAATTGCACCATACTTTTTGGCTTGGCGTGGAATCACCTCATAATCGTCCTCATCCGGCTGACCGAGATTAGCCGTATATGCGTAAGGCTGTGCGCCTTTTAATTTCATCCACAATAAAGCAGCAGACGTATCTAAACCACCTGAAAAAGCAATCCCGACTTTCTGACCGACAGGTAGCGATTGCAAGATGGTCGCATTTGAATTTGACATAAAGTAGACCCTTTGAAGAAATACACGTTTAAAAACAAAGCTTAATTTTAACCGATTTGCCACGACATAAGCGAATAATGGCCTAAGCTAAGTCGTATTATTTGCTAGTTACTAATACGTAGATTTAAATCACTCACCACCTTTTTAATTAAACCGCTCACTGCCTTTGGTCCAGCTCGACTCATTAACATATACATCGGCAGATACTCTGCTATCACAAAAGGTTTAGCAGGCGTCATTGAAATATGTAGTTGATTTTTCTGCGCCAGAAAATAATCACGTAGCGCTTGGCAGGCTGCACCCAACTGCTGAATAGCAAACTCATCCAACGCTCCAACACAGGCTTGATAGTGCTTTTCCACCTCCCCACGATGTGAAGAATCATGGGCTAACATGCGCTGATTCAAACCATCGTCCTTAAGATCGAGGCGGAGATAATGCAACTTGGTGGTCATGGTGCTCAATAAAATCAACTCCGGATCGATGGTTGCGACATCTAAGGCAAGTAGTTGCTCTAGCAAAGGGCCAATCCCCTCTGTTTTAAAATCGAACTGACTATCCAGCACCGCCTTTTGCTTGAGCGCCAAATTTCCCGTCAAACTACCATTTGTTTTTTCCATATCATAGCTGAGTCGCAGCTGAATATCGTCTAGCTGTTGATAGCCATAGCGCTGCAAGCCCTTAGTCGCGTTTAACTTTTGCGATAACAACAAATGCACCCCATCCTCGTCGGTGATACCTTTATAAGTCACATCAACGGCGACACGATTAGCTGACACCTGATAGTCATCAAAATCCATTTCTTTAATCAAATACGTCTTCTTTTGAGCGCCCTTGCCACGACTAAAGACCACACCATAAATGGTGGCATCAGCCAACGACTCACCCTGGATACGCTGCCAGCTAAAACTGTCTTGTATACCCATCGAGCTTAAATAGTCGCGCAACTCCTGCTCAACCTTGGCTGAAGCAGATGCCGTGGTACTGATGGTCAAAGCGGCTAAGCCGAAGAACACGGCTTTAGCCCCAGCGAATACGATATTTTTAAACATATTGAACCTTTAAGTCTGTCAGCTGAATCGTGATCAAATCACTCACATCATATAGTGTATAGTGTGAGCATAAAGTCACTAAAAATAAAGATAAGTACCTAGGTCTTATATAAGACATAAGACTTATGATATACTCAGTAAATAATCAAGTAAAATCAACATTCTAAACTAAAAAGGTGTAATCAAATGTTAGAAGCATATCGTAAGCATGTTGAAGAGCGTGCGGCTTTAGGCATACCTCCTTTAGCCCTTTCTGCCCAACAAACCGCCGATTTAATCGAGTTAATTAAAAACCCACCGGCCGGTGAGGAGCAGTTTTTGGTTGATCTACTGACACACCGTGTACCAGCGGGTGTTGATGACGCCGCCAAAGTCAAGGCTTCTTACCTAGCAGCCCTTGCTTTTGGCGAAGAAAAAACCCCTTTAATTAGCCCTGAAAAAGCCACTGAGCTTTTAGGTACCATGTTAGGTGGTTTCAATATCGCGCCGTTAGTTAAGCTATTGGATAATGAGCAATTAGCGCCAATCGCTGCCAATGCACTTAAAAACACCTTATTAATGTTCGACGCTTTCCACGATGTACGTGAAAAGGCCGAAGCTGGCAATCAATTTGCCAAAGAGGTATTACAAAGCTGGGCTGATGCTGAGTGGTTTACCAGTCGTCCTGCCGTACCTGAGAGCTTAAAAATCACCGTCTTTAAGGTACCCGGTGAGACCAACACAGACGATTTATCCCCTGCTCCTGATGCAACGACCCGTCCAGATATTCCACTACACGCCTTGGCAATGCTTAAAAACAAGCGCCCTGACGCTTCTTTCGAGCCCGAGGAAGACGGTAAGCGTGGTCCAGTTCAGTTTATTGAGAACCTCAAGGAAAAAGGCAATCTCGTTGCTTATGTAGGTGACGTTGTTGGTACCGGTTCATCTCGTAAATCAGCGACCAACTCAGTCCTATGGTTTACTGGTGAGGACATTCCTTTTGTACCTAACAAACGCTTCGGCGGCGTCTGTCTTGGCGGCAAAATCGCTCCTATTTTCTATAACACCATGGAGGATGCCGGTGCCCTACCTATCGAATTAGACGTTTCTAAGATGGAAATGGGTGATGAGATCGAATTGCGCCCATACGAGGGTAAAGCACTTAAAAACGGCGAGGTAATCGCAGAGTTTAAGGTTAAATCCGATGTCTTATTTGACGAGGTACAGGCCGGCGGTCGTATTCCTTTAATTATTGGTCGTGGTCTTACTGCTAAAGCACGTGAGGCTTTAGGCTTAGCGCCTTCGACTGTGTTCCGCTTACCTGAACAACCGGCTGATACTGGCAAGGGCTTTACCTTAGCGCAAAAGATGGTTGGTCGCGCCTGCGGCTTGCCTGAGGGTCAAGGTATTCGTCCTGGCACCTACTGTGAACCACGCATGACCTCTGTTGGTAGCCAAGACACCACCGGTCCAATGACACGTGATGAGCTTAAAGACTTAGCATGTTTAGGTTTCTCTGCCGATTTAGTGATGCAGTCATTCTGTCATACTGCGGCTTATCCTAAGCCAGTCGACGTTAAAACTCACCACGAACTACCTGATTTCATCAGTACCCGTGGCGGTATTTCCTTACGTCCAGGTGATGGTGTGATCCACTCTTGGTTAAACCGTATGTTATTGCCTGATACAGTTGGTACGGGTGGTGACTCACACACACGTTTCCCAATCGGCATCAGTTTCCCTGCGGGTTCCGGCTTAGTGGCTTTTGCGGCCGCTACCGGTGTAATGCCTTTAGATATGCCTGAGTCGGTACTCGTGCGCTTCAAGGGTAAAATGCAGCCCGGCGTGACCCTACGCGACCTAGTGAATGCCATCCCATACTACGCCATCAAAGAGGGTTTACTTACGGTGGCTAAACAGGGTAAGAAAAACATCTTCTCCGGCCGTATTTTAGAGATTGAGGGTCTACCTGATCTTAAGGTTGAGCAGGCCTTCGAATTAAGTGATGCCTCCGCTGAGCGTTCTGCCGCAGGTTGTACAGTACGTTTAAATAAAGAGCCTATCATTGAGTACTTGAAATCTAACATCACCTTATTGAAGTGGATGATCGCTAATGGTTACGAGGATGAGCGCTCATTAGCTCGCCGTATTCGTGCGATGGAGGAGTGGTTACAGAATCCTCAATTGCTAGAGCCAGATGCGGATGCTGAGTACGCTGCCGTGATTGAGATTGACCTCGCTGAAATTCACGAGCCGCTAGTGGCCTGCCCTAACGACCCTGATGATGTTAAAACCTTATCCGATGTGGCGGGTGAGAAAATCGATGAAGTCTTTATCGGTAGCTGCATGACAAATATCGGCCACTTCCGTGCCGCTTCTAAACTACTTGAGAATAAGCGTGACATTCCTGTTCGCTTATGGGTTGCGCCGCCAACCAAGATGGATCAGAAGCAGTTAACTGAAGAGGGTCACTACGGCACCTTCGGTGTGGCGGGTGCACGCATCGAGATGCCAGGTTGCTCACTATGTATGGGTAACCAAGCGCAGGTGCGAGAAGGTGCAACTGTTATGTCGACCAGTACGCGTAACTTCCCTAACCGTCTTGGTAAAAACACCAACGTCTACCTCGGCTCAGCGGAGCTTGCAGCAATCTGCTCACGCCTAGGTAAGATCCCAACGCGCGAAGAGTACCTAGAAAATATCGGTATCATCGATGAAAATAGCGATAAGATCTACCGCTACATGAACTTTAACGAAATCCAAGATTTCCAAGAGGTTGCCGATAGCGTAGAGCTCTAATTAGCCTGAAATTAGTTAATTAGCATTAAGGGGTTTGGTCGCACGTACTAAACCCCTTTTTTAATGCGCTTACACACCCCCAATCCCAGGATGGATAGACTGGATGCAATCAGTCCATCGTTAAAATCGTCATCACCATAAGCGCATTTAATTAACAGCAGACTGACGCTAAAAGCGGTATCATTAATTATCGATTATTTTAAATAACTAATTTTTACGAGACGAGTGACTCAATGACAACAACTTCAAATTTTAAGGTAGAGGATAAGTTCTCACAACGCGCTAAAAATCTGACCGGCTCTGTTATTCGCGAGATTTTAAAGGTCACAGAGCGTCCAGATGTGATCTCCTTTGCCGGCGGTTTACCCTCGCCTAAAGGCTTTCCAAAAAAAGAACTACTTGATGCCTTTACTAAGGTTCTCACCGATAATCCCGAGTCCGCTTTACAGTACGGTCCGACCGAGGGCTATCGTCCATTACGTGAGTGGATTGCTCAAGACTTTGCTAAACGTGGTGTCAAGGTAGCGACTGAGGAGGTGCTAATTGTTTCTGGCTCACAGCAAGCCTTGGATTTAATCGGCAAATTATTTATTGATGATGATGCTAAAATTTTAGTTGAATCACCCTCTTATTTAGGCGCTTTACAGTCCTTTTCCGTACAAAACCCGCGCTATGGCACAGTCGCCACCGATGAGTACGGCATCATCGCAGAGGATATTACCCCTGAAAAAGCTGCTGATGCACGCTTTATTTATGTGCTGCCCAACTTCCAAAATCCAACCGGTATCACCATGACCTTGGAGCGTCGGCAGGCATTGGTTGAGACATGTGCTAAATACGGCTTACCAATTATTGAGGACGATCCCTACGGTGAGTTGCGCTTTGAAGGTGAGCATCAACCCTCACTACTCGACTTAGGGCGTCAGGCGGGTGCGACCGTGATCCGCATGGGATCCTTTTCCAAAGTGCTCGCACCCGGCTTGCGTATTGGCTTTGTGGTTGCCCCTGTTGAAGTGATTAATAAACTGGTACAGTTAAAGCAGGCCACCGATTTACACACGCAGACGGTCTCACAAATGGCAATTTACGAAGCGGTTAAGGATGGTTTTTTGTATCAGCATCTACCGACCGTGCGTGAACTGTATCGCAAACAATGTGGTTATATGTTAGATGCACTAAGCGAGCACTTTCCTGAAAACTGTACATGGACTAAGCCCACCGGCGGGATGTTTATCTGGGTCAGCCTGCCTGAACAGATTGATACCACAGCCATGTTGCCGCAAGTGGTTGAGCAGTGTAAAGTCGCCTATGTGCCGGGGATGCCATTTTATATTGATCATGATAAAGCCCCTAAAAATAATCTGCGTTTAAGCTTTGTAACCGTTTCAGAGGATAAAATCAGAGACGGTATTAGCAAATTAGGCAGCTTTATCAAGAGTTTGTAATATTCCTAAGCTCAATGTCTTAGGCTCTTTTGCAAACTCTGACGATTGTATTCATAGAAACAAAGGAGTTAGGACATGGTATATAGCAACACCCTAAAACGCCTTGAGCTTCAACAGGCACAAGGCGCCTATTATTCTTTGCCCGAACTAGGCAAGTTACTGGGTGCGGAGGTCAATCGACTACCCCACTCCATCCGTATCGTGCTTGAATCGGTGCTGCGCAATCATGACGGTAAGCGCATCACCGACGCACATGTTAAGCAATTGGCTCATTGGCAGCCGCAGGCTAAACGGCTTGATGAAATCCCCTTTGTAGTGGCCCGCGTCGTACTCCAGGATTTCACAGGTGTGCCACTCTTAGCCGACATTGCCGCCATGCGTGGCGTTGCTCAAAAAAACGGGCATTCCCCTAAGCTTATCGAACCCATGGTACCCGTAGACCTCGTGGTCGACCATTCGGTGATGATTGATTACTTTGGCACCAAGGATGCGCTTGATCTCAATATGAAAGTTGAGTTCGAGCGTAACCGTGAACGGTATGAGTTTATGAAATGGGGGATGCAGGCCTTTGATACCTTTGGCGTGGTGCCGCCGGGCTTTGGGATTGTGCACCAAGTGAATCTTGAGTACCTCGCCCGCGGTGTTTATAAGGACCAAAACGATGTCTACTACCCCGATAGTTTAGTGGGTACTGATAGCCATACCACCATGATTAACGGCATCGGCGTGGTTGCTTGGGGTGTTGGTGGCATTGAGGCGGAAGCGGCAATGCTGGGTCAACCAGTGTATATCCTGACGCCGGATGTGATTGGGGTGGAGCTAAGGGGTGAGCTTAACCCCGGCGTCACTGCAACCGATCTAGTCCTGACCGTGACAAATATGCTGCGCGCTCATAATGTGGTGGGTAAATTCGTTGAGTTTTGTGGTGAGGGCACCGCCAGCTTAAGCGTACCTGACCGGGCCACCATTGCCAATATGGCGCCGGAATATGGTGCAACCATGGGCTTTTTCCCAGTCGACGAAAAAACCATTGATTACTTCAAAGGCACTGGACGTACTGAGGCAGAGGTCGATGCCCTTAGAGCCTACTTCGCTGCACAAGAAATGTTCGGGATCCCGGCAGCAGCTGATATTGACTACACCACGCTGTTAACGCTTGACCTCAGCACCATTGTACCTTCTGTGGCTGGCCCTAAGCGCCCTCAGGATTTAATTAAGCTGACTGAGCTTAAGTCTACCTTTCACCATCTATTTTCAATGCCAGCGGCTAAAGGCGGTTTTAATAAAGAGTCCGCGACGCTCACTCAGCCCTACCCGCTAGCGGGCGAGACTGGTGCAACTATTAAAAATGGCGATATCCTGATTGCCGCCATCACCTCTTGTACCAACACTTCCAACCCGAGCGTTTTGATTGCGGCAGGCTTAGTGGCCAAAAAAGCAGTTGAACTGGGTCTACGAGTTAACCCAAGAATTAAAACCTCACTGGCACCTGGTTCTCGTGTGGTGACACGCTATTTAAGCGAAACCGGTTTACTCAGCTATTTAGAGCAACTCGGTTTTGATGTCGCTGCCTATGGTTGTACTACCTGTATTGGTAACGCCGGCGACTTAAGCGTTGAACTAAATCAGGCCATCACTGAACATGAACTGATCTGTTCTGCCATACTATCGGGTAACCGTAATTTTGAAGCACGTATCCACCCTAATATCAAGGCTAACTTCCTCGCCTCACCACCATTAGTGGTAGCCTATGCCTTAGCTGGTACCATTCGTTGTGATCTTTACCATGAGCCTATCGGCATTGGAACTAATGGCCCAGTCTACTTAAAAGATATTTGGCCAAGCAATGAAGAGGTGCAAAGCTTAGTCAGTTATGCCATGAACCCTGAAGCTTATCGTGAAAACTATGCCCAGGTTAAAAGTCATCCGGGCAAGCTATGGGATAACATCAAGGGGGTGAGCGGTGATGTGTATAACTGGCCTGAATCCACCTATATTGCCGAGCCACCCTTTTTCGATAACTTCTCCATGACGCCAGCGCCCATGCCGAGCATCAAAGGAGCGCGAGCTTTAGGTATCTTCGGTGATTCAGTGACAACCGATCATATTTCACCTGCGGGCGCTATTGCCGAGTCCTCACCAGCAGGTCTCTGGCTTAAGGAACATCACGTCCAAAAGCCCGACTTTAACAGTTACGGCTCACGCCGCGGTAACCATGAAATTATGATGCGTGGCACCTTTGCTAACGTCCGCATCAAAAACTTGATGATTCCGCCGCTAGCTAACGGTACGCTTTATGAGGGTGGGGATACCATTCATAAACCAAGTGGCGCACAAATGCCTATTTATAACGCCGCCATGCGCTACCTATCGGATGGGGTGCCTACGGTGATCTTCGGCGGCAAGGAATATGGTACGGGCTCCTCCCGTGACTGGGCTGCCAAGGGTACCTACCTACTCGGTGTTAAGGCCGTGATAACCCGCAGCTATGAGCGTATTCACCGTAGCAACCTCGTGGGTATGGGCGTATTACCACTACAATTCCAAGGCGAAGACTCTGTTGAGAGTCTAGGCATCAACGGTAATGAACGCTATGATATTAGCGGCTTGGAAAATGGCATTAAACCACAGCAGGAGGTCACTCTAACGATTCACCGTGAGGACGGTAGCTCGCAGGATGTGAACTTACTCCTTCGAATTGATACGCCAATCGAGGTAGAGTACTACGAGCATGGCGGTATTTTGCCATATGTACTACGCAATTTATTGGCTCAAGCCAATAGCGCTTAACGCTGCATAGTAGTTAATCATAGGACCTCGATCTCAGGATAGTTCGAGGCCCTACACCTTGTTCTTGAAGATTGTGAATTTAAAAACTAGCACCATTGATATTTTTTGTCGTGTGATTGATAACTTCGGTGATATCGGCGTTTGTTGGCGTTTAGCTCAAAGTTTTCCGACAAGCTATCAGATCCGACTATGGGTTGATGATTTAAAGAGTTTTAATAAAATCGAACCGGAGCTTAACCCTAAACTCTCGCAACAATTCCTGAAAACGATAGAAATTAGACATTGGCATCCACACATTGATTGCTGGCAAGCGGCCGATCTAGTGATTGAAGCCTTTGCCTGTGATTTACCCACCAGCTACCAAGAGGCGATGAAAGGCAAGACCCGTTGCTGGTTAAATCTGGAGTATTTAAGTGCGGAACCTTGGGTTGAAGGCTACCACCTACAACCCTCAATCCAGCCCAATGGGGTACCTAAATACTTTTTTTTTCCGGGCTTTAGCGAAAAAACTGGCGGTCTTTTACGCTTACAGCAAGGTCTTAAGGACAGCGCTGCCGCTTTTTTAAACACGCTGCTATCCCCTGCTGGCGCTGCCTACTATGAAGAAAAAAAACCACTGCTAATTAATCTCTTTTGCTACCCGCATGCACCGCTGGAAGCGCTCCTAAGGGCACTAACTAATACACCGGAGGTGATGATCATTGTTGCAGAGTCGGTGGCGCCGCAATTGGAGACATTAGCTAAGCGCTTAAATTCCCAAGCCCATATTGAGCGAATTGATTTTATCGTGCAGCGTGATTATGAACAGCTGCTACAAGTGGCGGATATCAACTTCATCCGCGGTGAAGACAGCTTTGTACAAGCTCATTGGGCTGCAAAACCGATGCTGTGGCATATTTATCCACAAGCTGAAGCTCATCATATGGTGAAACTGGAGGCTTGGTTGGACACGATACAGGCGCCGGAATGGCTGCGACAATTACATCGTTTGTGGAATCAAAACGTAGCACAAGAAGCACTTATCCAGCAATTGCAAGGCCATGCCTTTGATAACTCAGCGCGACTTGTTTGGCAAGACTTTCAAGCAGCCCTAAGTAAGCGTTTGAGCGTATTACCCGACTTGTCACAGCAAATTTTGAATTTTTATGAAGACTGCGCTAAAAAAAGCTAAAATATAGGGTGAACTTTATAACCATCTATACACTAGGTGTGATTTGTGGCGGCACGCATACTGCCGTGATTAGCTCACACTTAGCTATCCAATCGGAGATTTTTTACAATGAAAAACGCACAGGATTTGCGCGTCGGTAACGTTGCCATGGTTGACGGCCAACCACTCGTCGTACAAAAAACAGAATATAACAAATCAGGCCGTAACGCTGCCGTTGTTAAGTTCAGATTCAAAAACCTCTTAACAGGTTCAGCCAGTGAGGCGGTTTACAAAGCAGATGAAAAGTTTGAAGTAGTCATGCTGGATAAGAAGGAATGTACTTATTCTTATTATGCTGACCCGATGTACGTCTTTATGGACGAAGAGTACAATCAATACGAAGTTGAGCAAGAGAGCATGGGTGATGCCATTCAGGTACTTGAAGAAGGCATGGAAGTTGAAGTGATTTTCTACGAAGAGCGCCCTATTTCTGTTGAGCTACCAACCACCATTGTTCGTGAGATCGTCTACACCGAGCCTGCGGTCAAGGGTGATACCTCCGGTAAAGTGATGAAGCCTGCGCGCATCAACGATCAGTTTGAGATTTCGGTACCTGCTTTCTGCAATATCGGCGACAAAATCGAAATCGACACACGCACTTGGGAATACCGCAGCCGCGTGTAATTAACCTATAGGATTCTTCCATGAGCCTTATTAATATTCTTCAAAACATTGTCGGTGATATCAGCAGCAACCCTTCTGGCAAGCAGCGTTCAAGCAGTCAGGGTGCTTTAGGTGGTATCGCCGATAGTATTCTCGGTCAGCTTAAGGACGGCATTGGTCGTAGTGATAAAGCGAGCACTGGTCGTGCTGATGATACTGGTCTTTTTTCTAAAAACGATCAAATCACACTCGGTGCAGGAGCCTTAGCTGTTTTGCTCGGTCGTCGAAACAACAGCAATATGTCAAAACTCGGCGGTTTAGCGGCCTTAGGCACCGTGGCATTTCGTGCCTATCAGCGTTGGCAACAACAGCAACAAGGTGCGCTTAAAGTAGCAGATGCTGGACCTTGGTTTGCTAATACCCCCGAAGGTCAGGATATTACTGAACTTGACCAACAAACACAGGATCAAAGCAGCCGCGCCTTAATTGCTGCCATTATCCTAGCTGCCCGTGCGGACGGTCAGATTGACCCAGCCGAGCAGGAGCTGATTGAACAACAGACTCAGGGTGTCAGTACAGCCGACGAAAAGGCCTGGATTAGCAGTTTACTCAACGGAGCTGTGGATCCTAAGGAAGTAGCTCAGTACGTTGACTCCCCGGCCATTGCCAGTCAGGTATATGCCTTAAGCCTTGCGGTGATTAATGAGCCTAATTTTATGGAACGTAGTTACTTAGACGAATTAGCTCGTCAATTAAGTATCACGGAGGATCTAAAGGCTGAGCTTGAGCGTGAGTTAAAACAGCAGACGGCCTAATGCCATCAGTACTGAGTGTGTGTTTTGTTTGATACATACCCGCATTAGCCAAAAAATAACCCCCAAAAATGGGGGTTATTTTTTGGCTCAATCACATACAATCGCTAGCTAAGCACCAAGGCCACGCGCAATAATCAGGCGCTGAATCTCACTCGTGCCCTCATAGATCTGCGTGATACGCGCATCACGGTAGTATTTTTGAACTAAATAATCAGATAAATAGCCATAACCACCATGAATCTGTATCGCTTCGCTACATACCTTTTCTGCGATTTCTGAAGCGTAAAGCTTGGCCTGCGAAGCCTCCGATAAACAAGGTAGATTTTGCGACTTCATGCTGGCCGCATGCAAGGTTAATAGACGTGCTGCATTAACCATGGTCGCCATATTTGCCAATTTATCGGCAATGCTTGGGTGCTGCGTCAAGGGTTTACCAAATTGCTCGCGCTCATTGGCGTATTGGACTGCGGCATCTAAAGCGGCGCGCGCAATCCCTACAGCTTGCGCTGCAATACCGATGCGACCATTTTCCAA
Organism: Oligella sp. HMSC09E12; assembly: GCF_001808505.1. Taxonomy (NCBI): domain Bacteria; kingdom Pseudomonadati; phylum Pseudomonadota; class Betaproteobacteria; order Burkholderiales; family Alcaligenaceae; genus Oligella; species Oligella sp. HMSC09E12. The sequence continues at coordinate 3,587 of NZ_KV793585.1, read as the reverse complement.
ATTCGATAGCGCAATCGCAAGCCCTCTACCCTCTTCGCCTAAGATCATATCAGCCGATAATTCACAATTATCCAAGCTCACAGCGCAGGTATCAGAGGCCTTGATGCCGAGTTTATCCTCAACTCGCGTTACCTGATAGCCAGGATTGTCCGTCGGCACAATAAAGGCACTAATGCCGCGCTTACCCTGAGACGGGTCAGTCACGGCAAAAACATTAGCCACACCGGCACGCTTACCATTCGTCACAAACTGCTTGCTACCGTTTAAGACCCATTTATCACCCACCCGCTCGGCACGGGTTTTAAGATTATGCGCTTCAGATCCCGCCTGTGGCTCGGTTAGGCAAAAAGCACCAATAATCTCACCAGTGCACATACGCGGTAACCATTCACGCTTTTGCTCCTCACTGCCGCTATTTAAAATGGTGCCACAACCGACCGAGCTGTGTACACTCATCATCGTCGCCATGGCCGCATCGGCAGCAGCAATCTCCTCTATCACCAAGGCATAAGCAATGTAATCACTGTAGGTGCCGCCGTACTCTTCGGGTACAACCATGCCTAAAAAGCCTAACTCACCCATTTGCTGAATAACATCATCACCTAACCAATGCGCCTCTTCCCACGCTAGTGCCTTAGGCGCAATTTCATTTTGAGCAAAATCGCGCGCCATATCGCGCATCATGATATGGTCTTCGCTTAACGTTGTATTAAACATTATCCACCCTTATTTACTCTGAATATGCTTTATGATTGAAGAAAAATCGCTGCGACCATTACCCGCTTCGCTCGATTCCTTATACAGGGTATGCGCTAAACTACCCATCGGCACGGCACTCTCACTTTGAGCAGCCGCCTCTAAGGCCAAACCCATATCTTTTAGCATCAGATCCGTAAAAAAGCCACCCTGATAATCACGACCTGCCGGTGCTGTTTCAATCACACCCGGCCATGGATTATTCACTTCAGAACTCCAGCAGCGTCCTGAAGAAGTATTAATAATACCGGCCAAGATCTTTGGATCCATCCCGAGCTTAACACCCAAGTTCATGGCTTCAGCCACACCAATCATACTAATGCCAAGAAGCATATTATTGGCTACTTTAGCCACCTGACCATTGCCATGCTCGCCGCAATAAACAATATTTTTACCCATAGCTTCTAAAATTGGCTTTGCCTTGGCAAAACCCGCTTCGCTACCACCGACCATAAAGGTTAAAGTGGCATTTTGAGCTCCAACGGTACCGCCAGAAACTGGCGCATCAAGCATAATCACACCCTTGGCCTCAGCCACCTCGGCTACTTCACGTGCACTACCCGGATCAATAGTGGAGGAGTCGATTAATATCGTACCTGGCTTACTCGCCGCAATAATACCGCTAGCCCCATCGTCACCAAGATAAACTGACTTAACATGCGCAGCCGCCGGTAACATGGTGACAATCACATCCTGCCCTGCTTCAGCTAAGGCCACGGGTGAGTTGGCAACGGAAATCTGTGCCTTTTCCTGTAAGTGCGCAATCGCCTCTGCAGATAAATCAAAGACAGTGAGCTCGTGACCTGCTTTCGCAAGATTTAAGGCCATAGGACCGCCCATATTACCAAGGCCGATAAAACCGATACGCATCATAGTCTCCCAAATAATCGCTTTTATTGTTTAATAATGAATAACTTTACCCTCTAAACATACTCCTATCATTGTTAAATAATCGTCATTTTGATGACTTTTAAGGGTTTACCCGTGGAAAAATATTGCGCTTCAACCTAGCCTGAGTCCACCGACATAGGATATGTTTTTTATTGACTTTTAAACAAAAATCCCTTAGAAGTACTGACTTTTAAGGTAATATTAACTGTTTCTTCAACCTTTTTTATTATTAAAAAATGTCCCTAATCGTACAAAAATTCGGCGGTACTTCGATGGGCTCCATCGAACGCATTCAAAATGTGGCTAAACGCGTTGCCAAGTGGCATAGAGCCGGACACCAAGTGGTCGTGGTGCCCTCCGCCATGGCTGGTGAGACTAATCGTCTTTTAGGTTTAGCGGCCGAGCTGTCCGATATGCCTGATCCGCGTGAGTTGGATATGTTGGCCGCTACCGGTGAGCAGGCTAGTAGTGCGCTGTTAGCACTGGCATTACAAGCTCAAGGCGTAGATGCCCGCAGCTACACTGGCTGGCAAGTACCGGTTAAAACTGACAGTGCATACACTAAAGCACGTATCAAGGAGATTGACGGTCAGCGTGTTCTCAATGACTTAAATGCCGGCAAGGTCGTGATCGTCACGGGCTTCCAAGGCATTGACCCAGAAGGCCATATTACGACCCTCGGTCGTGGTGGTTCAGACACATCTGCCGTTGCGATTGCGGCTGCCATCAAAGCCGACCAATGCCTAATTTTTACCGATGTAGATGGCGTTTACACCACGGACCCACGGGTAGTACCAGAAGCGCGTCGTATGAATGTGATTTCTTTTGAAGAAATGCTGGAGATGGCCTCTTTAGGTTCAAAAGTCTTACAAATTCGCGCCGTAGAGTTTGCCGGTAAGTATAAAGTACCGCTACGCGTTTTATCATCATTAACTGATCCTGAAATCCCCGTTGAAGAGGAAATTGTTTCAGGCACCCTAATTACTATTGAGGAAGATCCAAGTATGGAAGCTGCTGTTGTTTCTGGTATTGCCTTTAGTCGCGACGAGGCTAAAATCACTATCTTAGGGGTGCCTGATCGTCCAGGTATCGCCTCCGGTATTCTCAGCCCAATTGCTGATGCAAATATCGACGTCGATATGATTATTCAAAACCAATCAGTTGACGGCACCACCGACTTCTCCTTTACCGTTAATCGCAGTGGCTTTAAACAAGCGATTAAGGTGATTAACGAGGTGGTATTAAAAAATGTCAATGCGCGTGAAGTCATCACCGATGATAAGGTATGTAAAGTATCCATTGTTGGTATCGGTATGCATTCACACGCCGGTGTAGCCAGTAAAATGTTTAGCACCCTAGCAGAAGAAGGGGTTAATATCCAAATGATCAGCACCAGTGAAATTAAAACCTCTGTGCTGATTGAGGATAAATATATGGAACTGGCCGTGCGTGCTTTACATAAAGTCTTCGGTTTAGACCAAGAAACAACAGACGAAGAATAATTTTCAAGCTAAACCAGCAAAATACTGGCAAAACTGAAAATTAAACTATATAATTATAAATTCTTTGGGAACGTGACCGAGAGGCTGAAGGTACTTCCCTGCTAAGGAAGCATACGGGCTTAAACCTGTATCGAGGGTTCGAATCCCTCCGTTCCCGCCAAAGATGAAACGCTAGAGTTATTAAGAGACTCTAGTAGCGATAGAAAACCCCGATAACTTATTGTTATATCGGGGTTTTTTTGTTTCTCTAGGTCTTATGTGTTGACTTAATGAGACTAAGGTTTCAATTTTGATGATGGTAAATATGATGGTACATTTGATTTAACTTCAACTAAGACAGCTTTTTACCATCATGCTACTTACTGACGAAATAATTAAATCCTCTCTTCCGAAAGAGAAAAGCTACTCTCTATGTCAGGATAGTTGTAACCCTCTAAA
>NZ_KV793584.1:788-1017 GCF_001808505.1 Oligella sp. HMSC09E12 | reverse complement strand
CGCTTCAATTCTGAGGCTTCGAGGCCATCATATTTGGAACGCCACTTGTAGAAGGTGGAAACGCCAATACCTTCTTGACGACAGAGGTCAGCGATCGGCTCACCCGCTTCTGCACGCTTTAACAAGATGATAATCTGTTCTTCACTCTTACGTTTGCTCATAGTAAAACTCCTAAATATAAATTAATTGTAAAGAAAAATTCTACATTTGAGCTGTGTTAATTTAGGGG
>NZ_KV793584.1:0-768 GCF_001808505.1 Oligella sp. HMSC09E12 | reverse complement strand
GCTTATGTGGAAGGCGATCTAATACATGTTAGGCATATCAGGAGGTTGAGTGCCCATTCGTACATTTGATTTCTGCGCACTTCAGTTTTTGAACCAGTGGCTGGAGAAAGAGGCAAACTATTGCGAGTCCCCGGCCTCCAGTGATGCGTCTTTACAGAGGGAATCGCTTGTTGCAGCAGGAGGGTATTTTCGAGTCGCTCGCAACCTGCCAAAAAAATACGACACTGATAGGGGGTTACAGAGATATGAGCCTGTCTTGGAGATATTGAACGATCTTGCCCCTGTAACCTTCGATAATGTAATAGATGTCGTCAACTATACGCGACAGCGTATTTCTTCCAAATATGGCCAGAGAAGTGTTCTATCGCTGACTACCAAATTTCTGTGGCTGAAAGTCAAAAGCCCTGTTCGTATATATGATCGGCAGGCACGAATTGCCTTAGGTACCTCAGAAGGGGATTATCTCGCATTCAATACTGCATTTACGACACGATATTCGGAGTGTCAGGAAGAAATTGAAAAAGCATGCCGCAATCTGATAAACGTAATTTCCTATACAGTAAGACCAAATTTGCAGCAAGAATCGCTGGTGAATTTAGTGTCATCTACGTGGTTTCGGGAACGAGTGCTAGATATTTACTTATGGAATGAAGGAAGTGCCTAACAAGGCCAGGCACGCGACGCCTGCTGCATTGCGGCTTCGCCTCCATTCCGCAGCCGCGCATGCTGGCTGGCGTTATATCTCTTGAGGTAGATCTGTGCTAACCG
>NZ_KV793583.1:0-5204 GCF_001808505.1 Oligella sp. HMSC09E12 | reverse complement strand
GGGAGTGTTTGTCTACTTTTCTGACTAGGATCAAATGATCCTACACAGATTAGTTGGACTCGTGCTTTAAAGCAAGAGTTAGCAAAGGGTTCTGATTTTAAGTTAGATGATAATTCAATTTATCGAGCACTTTACAGGCCGTTTACAAAACAGTGGATGTATTTTAATCGAAATTTTAATGAAATGGTTCTTCAAATGCCTCGTATTTTTCCGACAGCTGATGCGGAAAATCTGGTTATCCAAGCAACAGGGGTTGGTTCAAAAACGTTTTCGGTATTAATTTCGAATTATTTACCTTATCTTGATAATATTGAAAAAGGACAATGCTTCCCTCTCTACCTCTACGATGAACAAGCAATTGAAGATAGCGATGAACAAAACACACTCTTCGCTAATGAAGACAACTCTGGCCTAAACCGCCGTGACGCTATAACAGATGAGGGTTTAGCGCATTTCCAAGTGGCTTATCCTGATAATCCGCTAACAAAAGAAGATGTTTTTTATTACGTTTATGGCATCTTGCATAGCGAAGATTACCGTAGCCGTTTTCAACATAATTTAAGTAAAGAATTACCTCGTATTCCGCGAGTTAAAACCTTCAGTGATTTTAATGCCTTTAGTGACGCTGGTCGTAAACTGGCTGATTTACACATTAATTATGAAGAGGTTGAGAAGTACCCTGTGAAGTTCAGTGGTACATTGAAACATGATGGAAATGACTTTGTTAGTGCAAGTTCGACTGATTTTTACGTTACTAAAATGAAGCATCCTAAAAAGATCGATGAGGAAACAGGTAAGCGAGTCGATGACCTTAGCAAAATCATTTATAACGGTAAAATCACGCTTGAAGGTATTCCTGAAGAAGCATACGATTACGTGGTCAATAGCAAATCTGCTATCGCTTGGGTCATGGAACGCCAAGCGGTAACCACTCATAAAGCCAGCGGTATTAGCAATGATGCTAATGATTGGGCAATTGAAACAATGGGGAATCCAAAATACCCACTTGAACTGTTGCAACGAGTGATTACAGTGAGCTTAGAAACGATGAAAATAGTGAACAATTTGCCAAAACTTGATTTGAAAAAAGCGTAGCCTAAATTATGAGTAATTATCTAGAACCACTGAATGAACAATGGGATCAATTTGCATTTTTTGGTATTAAGCCTGTTAGGTACAAAAGCACTAGCTCAGACCAATTCTATTGGCTAGTAAGAGAGATAGATCTTGAGACTCTGCCTTTTTATGATTTCTGGAAAGAAAGTGCGTTTGGTTCAACTTGCATGCCTGATGAGCAAAATCCTGGCAAGAGCCTAGTCTATGTCCACGATTGGGAGGCTTTTTGTAAGCTATTTATTAAAACCGGTAAGCACCGATTTAATGCGCATAGCTAATCTCATCTACTGTAGCGTTTTGTTGTCGACTGCATCCGTTTGGCTACTGTGCTGAAATGCTTATCGATTCTTTCTTGTAGTATTTGCAACTCCTTTAGTGATAAAGAAGTTGCAAAGCCAGTACGAAAGAAGTGTAGAGCACCAACACGCCTTTCGTAAATAGTTAAAAACTAGTTTAGAGAGATTGACCTGCTTTGCGGTATTTTTCTCTAATCCAATCAGAATACCACTGCATCATTTCTTTACGTTCTTCAAGGTACTCTGCTCGATGATAAGCACGACGCACCGAGTTTTTTTCAACATGCCCCATTTGGCGTTCTATTACATCGGGTTTATAGTTATTTTCATTGAGAACGTCAGTGGCTAGAGAGCGAAATCCGTGAGGGGTGGCAATATCCTTATAACCCATACGCCACATTAAAGCGGTCAACGTGTTTTCACTCATGGGTTTATAAACATTTCTTTGCTGGTGAAAAATATAGCCTTGCTTTAGTCGTGAGTTTTCATAAAGAGTTTCAAGAATTTCTATAGCCCAGTCTGACAAAGGAACGACAAGATCAATTTTTTTGCCCTTGAACTTTTCTTTGGGGATTAGCCATTCTTTCTTTTTAAAATTTACATCTTCCCATTCCATCGTACGCAAAGAAGTACTTCGAACAAAAGTAATTATTAAAAAAATAAGTCCTAGTTTTGATAATAGATCGGCTGGTTGCTCTTCCAAGCGTTTGAAGAATGTAGTCAGCTCATCTTGTGCTAAAGCCAGTTGATGTTGGGTCGGTGGCAGAGTAACTAAGCCACTTAAGGAGTGGCAAGGATTGAAAGGTATGTTTCCGAGTTGTACTGCGTAATCTAAAATCCTATTCACTCTTTGCAAGCACCTGTTAGCGTGATCATGGACGCCTCTAGCTTCAATTGTTTTGATAGTGCTGGTAACCACGGGTGGTGTAATTTCATCTAATGGAAGGTAGCCTGGATATACTACACTTTAGTTGACTCGCAGTTAAGTTACCTCAACCAAAGCAGGTGATTATTTATGCGCAAAACGTATTCTAAAGAATTTAAACTACAAGTCTGCCACTCGATCACAACGGGCACATACACGGTGACTGAAGTTGCGAAGCAGTATGCTATTTCACGACCGATTGTTTCTCGTTGGCTTGCCGAGTATAAACGATATAGTAAAGATGCCTTTACAGGCAAAGGCGTTCGACTACCAGAAGGGGCTAAAGTGTATGCCTTGGAAAAAGAGATTAAACGTCTTCAAGAGGAGAATGCGATCTTAAAAAAGTTCAGGGAGTTTGCCAAGAGTCAAAAACGATAAGGTTTGAATTTATTTGCAGAGAAGCCGCACATCACAGTATTTTACTTCTTTGCAGACTCCTGAATGTCAGTCGGATGGGCTATTATATTTATCGTAAACGTAAGCCCTCGGCTACTATGTTACGTCATGAGTGGTTAACGACTCAAATTAAACGCGTGTTTGAACAACATAAAGGCCGCTATGGTTCCCCGCGAATAGCCTTACAACTCTATGCAGAAGGTATTGAAACTAATAAACGTGTTGTGGCGATGTTAATGCAGCGGGCTGGTTTAGTGAGTGTCTATAGCCGTAGGCGTCTAAAGAATCGACAGCAACGCCTTAAAAGTAGCGCCTCACTGTATCAAAATTTATTAAATCGTGACTTCTTCTCGGTAAAACCGAATGCTGTCTTTGTGACGGATATTACCTATGTTAATTGTAGTGATGGGGTGCTTTATTTAACGGTGTATGTGGATTTAGCAACTCGCGCGCCTAAGGCGTGTGCTGTGACGGAAAACATGAAAATGCCTTGTGTCATAGAACCACTTAAACGTTTAATTAAAGCAGGTTATGCCAAACGAGGAACTGTCATTCATAGTGATCAAGGCAGCCAATATCGTAGTTATGAGATGGCTGGATTATGTGAAAAATATGGTTTACAGCAATCCATGAGCCATCCAGGTAAACCGATTGATAATGCAGTTGCAGAGTCTTTTTTTAAAACATTAAAAACTGAGGTGGTTAATTCCAATCGTCACTTAACAAAGGCTAAAATGGAGGTGATGCTTCGTCACTACTTAGATAGATACTACCCAGAAGAACGCATCCATACCTCATTGGGTATGTCTCCAAAGCAGTATGAACAGTGGCTATCAGAAAACAACGTAACTTAACTAGCTGTATAGAAAAGTGTAGTATATCCATGGGTTTGCTGCTCCGTCAAGCGGCAAACCCATTTTTCACTAGCTCACTGTTCCGTAAATTTTCCGTTACTTCACTCATATGAGCGTACTCAGCTAAATGGCCGGCATTCAAGTGAGCGTACTTTTGAACCATTGCTATAGTTTTCCAACCTCGGATGAATTTTAACGGATAAGCCTAAAAAAGCGTCATAAAAGCGTAAGAATCAGTGATTAGTATGGGCAACTGTATTTATTAACTGAGGAGTGCTCATGGTAAACAAAGAAGACGGGTTACAAATAGTACTATCACCGGTTCAGATGGCTGGCATACTTCATAATGCCTCCATTAGCGAAGGAGAAGTACTGAGCAATCGCTTATGGGGAGGTGTAGGCCTTGTTGGTGGTATGCTTCAAATGCTCGTTGCTGGTGGTATGTGTGCCGCTCCAGACCCTACTATGCTGACAAAAGTAGGTTGTGTCGTAGTTGGAGGGCATGCCGCGGATGTGGTTCATTCTTCTTTTAATCAAATCATAGCAGGGAGACCAACCAACACAACAACCGCTCAAGCAGTTGCCGCAACAGCAGAAATGTTAGGTACTGAAAAAGAGACGGCATATATAATTGCCCTGACGGTAGATTTGGCAGTTCCAATAGGGTTTGCCTCTGCTATAGGCGCGGTTAGGGTGGCCGCCATTCGGGCGGGTAGAATAAAGCTCATTGAGCATGAGGCTGTTGCTGGTTCGCAGATTGGCGGACATACGATTAGTAAGCATGTCGGGAAAAATGAACAAGCTCTTGCACATAGGCTCAATACTGAGCGTGTGCCGGGTGGGGTTGTTAGTTCTTTTTTAATTTAAGAACAGCTGAGCGTGCTATTTCTGAGGCAATGCGTACTAATAGGTTTGTTATCGAACAGTGGGTAAAGTCAGGGAGACGAGATGCCCTGGTGATAGTGTTTAATGCTGGATATAAAGTTGGGGGTAGCTTGAAGAAAGGCTCATCTGATTACATTAAGGTTTCAAAGTTGAGAGTTGTGTTAAAGCCAGAAAAGTATAATGGCATGGACTATTATATATTAACCTCATATCCGATTAGGTGAATAATATGAATGAATACAATGTGTTATATACATTAATGGGTGGGTATCTCAATCAGGATATGTATATTATTTGTGATTGCTCCACTTTGGAGGGCGCTGTAGATTATTATGTTTCGTATGTGGATGAAATAGTATTACATGAGTTATTGGAGGATATCGCTCGTTTTGAAGAGGACTTTCGTAATGATCTAGATGGTGCCTTTGAGGAGCAGTTTTCGCCAGAGGTTGAAATCGCTTCGGTTAGCAATTTTTTTACGCTTCTTCGAGAAACCATCAAGAAGCATTATCCGGACATGGTGTAACCAAACAAAAAAACTCAACTTAAAAACCGAGTTAGGGTAGTGGTAGTATATCCAAATGGTGAAGAGTTACTAAAAACGGATGCTAAATTGATTATTTCAGGTTAATTTTAAAAAGGAAAAGAAATGTATGCTAATTGTCAACTTTTTGGAGCCTGTAGATATTTTTGTGTAAATGGAGCCTGTAAATAATTTTGTGTAACTTCCTT
>NZ_KV793582.1:22890-53366 GCF_001808505.1 Oligella sp. HMSC09E12 | reverse complement strand
AGGAATGAATACATGTGTTCACCGGACGCTTACATAGAATACGCCGCTAATAATCAGCCCTGACACAATGAGGGTAAAGAGGCAGAAACCCATAATATCACGTGCTTTTAGACCGGCAATCGCTAGTGCTGGTAAGGCCCAAAATGGCTGAATCATATTGGTCCAGGCATCGCCCCAAGCAATACTCATGGCCATTTTAGCCTGCTCGATATTGGCGCCCATGGCATTCATCTGATTAACCGCTTCAATCATCACTGGCGCTTGCACCGCCCATTGACCACCGCCACTTGGAATAAAGAAATTAACCAAGCCAGCGCTGAGGAAGGACAGTACATAGAAAGTTTTTTCTGAGGCCACGCTGACAAAGGCATTGGTAATATTTGCTGCCAAACCGGACTGTACCATCATCGCCATAATTGCCGCATAAAAAGGGAACTGAATAAGAATGGGCCCCACCGCGCGCACGGAATCATCTACCGCGTTGATAAAATTACGCGGGGTACCATGCAGCACGATGCCTGCAAAGAAGAAGATAAAGTTAATAATATTTAGGTTTAAACTACCACCTTTAACAAAGTAACTCATGATATAAATCCAGCCTAAGACGCCGATGATCAGGTTTAAAAGACGGCTATGCTCGAGGCGCTCAGCCGGCGTCATTTGCACTGGTTTAGACTCAGGCTCTGCTTCCTCTAACAGCTTAGGATCGATAATGACACGCTCCTCCTTGGACGGGTGCATCAATAGGCAAAGAATCGGGATGCAAATTAATAGTGCCACACAAATAATCAGATTGCCCGTAGAAAAAAGTGTCTCACTGATTGGAATCACACCGATCTGTGCTTCGTAAGGGTGCTTGGCGGTGGCAATGCTCAGCGGGATAGAGCCAGCAATACCGCCGTGCCAAATCACAAAGCCACTATAGGCACTGGCAATTAATAAGCGATAGTCAGTGTCATTACGTTGTCTAGCGACCTCTTTAGCAATGAGCGCGCCTAAGACTAAACCAAAACCCCAGTTAATCCAGCAGGCGAGCGCAGTTAAAAAGGCGACCATCATAATGGCCATGCCGGCTGATTTAGGTGCTTTTGCTAAAGATACTAAAATACGTTTAAAAAATGGGCTTTTAGCCATCACCGAGCCACACAATAACACCATGGTCATTTGTACCGTAAAGGCCATTAAACCCCAAAAGCCATTACCGAAATAATCCACTACATTGAGTGGTGCTTGATTGGTAAAAGCGCTTAAAACAAAAACAACTAATGACAAAAGAATGACGAAAATATAAGCGTCAGGTAAATAGCGTTCCATCAAACGTGTTGACAGACGTGTTAAAAATCGCATGATATATTCCTCCTTGGCGTGATTTTTACGAGCCTATTTTGTCACAAAGACTTTAGTTTTTAAAGAAAAATAACATAATTAGGGTGTTTGCTTAGAATTTGACACCTTTTATTGGTAGAGGAAAAGGGCGTAACGCTTTAAAATGAAACTATCTTAGCTATTAATTAGTGGCTGAGATTACTATCAATAAGTTATTTAAATTAAGGGGTTCTTATGAAACTAAGCAAATTAACACGCATGTTTGTATTAGCCTTAGGTTTAGCTGGCGCAGTGTTCGCTACGGGTTGTAATACAGTACACGGTGCGGGTGAAGACATTGAGGCCGGTGGCGAAGCAATTCAAAGAGCTGCTAAGTAATTAGCCACCAGCACAAGCTATCCGCAGACGGATAGCTTCCCATACCGGTGCCACAGTCATCTGTCGCGCCGGTTTTTTGCGTCTAGCCTTTAGCTAAGGTACTCCTATGTTAAAATTAATCTTTTAATAATTTGATAGTTAAATCAAAGGATAGTGTTTTGGCGACTGCAATTTATCAATCTACCATCCAATCATTGCCGCTGGTTGCACGCGGTAAAGTGCGTGATATGTATGCGGTGGGTGAGGATCACTTTTTAATTGTTGCAACGGACCGTATTTCAGCCTTCGATGTGATCCTGGATGATCCCATTCCGGGTAAGGGGCAGGTGCTCACAGAGATGACGAATTTCTGGCTTAAAAAGCTAGCGCATATTGTGCCTAACCATAGTTCCGATTTGCAGCTTGAGGATGTGCTGTCCGGCGAGGAGTTGGCACAGGCGCAGGGTCGCTCAGTGATTGTTAAGCGTTTACAGCCGATTTTAGTTGAGGCAGTCGCACGTGGCTATATTATTGGTTCTGGCTGGAAGGACTATCGCAGCACGGGTGAGATTTGTGGGGTTAAGTTACCACGTGGTCTACAATTGGCTGAAAAGCTTGAACAACCGATTTTTACCCCAGCGGCCAAGGCTGAGGTGGGCGATCATGATATCAATGTCGACTTTAATCACGTGGTGGCCGAAGTCGGACAGGAAATGGCTGAAGAGATTCGTGATGTTACCCTAAAGCTATACACAACAGCGGCGGAATACGCTGAGACTAAAGGTGTGGTGATTGCTGACACCAAGTTTGAATTTGGTTTGGATAAAGCGGGTCGCCTACACTTGATGGATGAGGTGCTGACGCCAGACTCCTCTCGTTTTTGGCCAGCAAACCGTATTCAAAAGGGGGTGAATCCACCTTCCTACGATAAGCAGTTTGTGCGCGATTGGTTAGAGCAGCAAGATTGGGATAAGACCCCACCGGCACCGCGTTTGCCGCAAGAGGTGATTGATAAAACCGCCGCCAAATACCGTGAAGCCTTAGTGATTTTAACTGGCCAAAGCATTTAATTATTAAGTGAAGGATTTTATATGAGCTCTGCCAAAGAGGATGTAAAAGTCGCAGTGATTATGGGTTCCTCCAGTGACTGGGAGGTGATGCGTCATGCGGTTGAATTGTTGGAGCAGTTTGAGATACCGCATGAGGCCAAGGTTATCTCAGCGCATCGTATGCCCTTAGATATGGTGGCTTTTGCCGAGACGGCCTATGAACGTGGTCTACGTTGTATTATTGCTGGTGCCGGTGGGGCAGCCCATCTACCCGGTATGGTGGCAGCCATGACAGAGGTGCCGGTCTTTGGTGTGCCTGTACCATCACGTTATCTGCGTGGTGAGGATTCCTTACATTCCATCGTGCAGATGCCAAAGGGCGTGCCGGTCGCCACCTTTGCCATTGGTGAAGCCGGTGCGGCCAATGCTGCTTTACATGCCATTGCTAATTTAGCCATGACGGATGCCGCCTTGCGCGAACGACTCAAAGCGTATCGCTCCACTCAAACGCAAAAGGCACGTGCCATGACACTGCCACCGGAGGCGTAGTATGTCACGGCCTCCAGCCTATGATGAGAAAATCCATCCGGGCGAGTATTTAGGTATGTTGGGTGACGGTCAGTTAGGCCGTATGTTTTGCCATGCCGCTCAGGCCATGGGCTATAAGGTGATTGCCCTAGGTCAAGAGGCAGACGGTCCCACAGGACAAATTGCCGAACAGCATATTAGCGCAGATTATGAAAGTCTTGCTGCGCTACAGCAAATGGCTGACGCCGTGCGTGCTGTCACCACGGAATTTGAAAATGTCCCTGCGCAATCCTTAAAGCAGTTGTCCTATACCGTGCGCACGACACCCGCAGCTTCAGCGGTAGCGGTGATACAAGACCGTATTTCTGAAAAATCCTTTATTCGTGCTACCGGTGTGCCAGTGGCTGAGCATGCTGCCATTCGTCAGCTTGAGGATTTGGATCGTGTTAAGGCAGCACTTTTCCCAGGTATTTTAAAAGCAGCGCGTTTAGGCTATGACGGCAAAGGCCAAGCGATTGTTAATAATCTCGCAGAAGCGAAGCAGGCATTTAAGGACCTCGGTGAGGTTGAGTGCGTACTTGAGGCGAAATTACCTTTAGCCTATGAGCTATCGGTGGTGCTAGCGCGTAACTTAGAGGATGACATCGTCACTTACCCAGTGGGGGTAAATCATCATATTAATGGGATTCTTTCCAGCACCACGGTGTATCCTGGTCTAGTCCCTGAGGAGCTCGCTGCCCAAGCCATTGATTATGCCAAGGCATTAGCTTCAAATTTAAACTATTTTGGCGTGATGTGTGTCGAGTTTTTTGTGCTCGATGCCGCTAAGCTGAGTCCCGACCATCCTACGCTAGTGGTTAATGAAATTGCTCCACGCCCGCATAATAGCGGTCACTACACAATGAATGCTACTTCCTGTTCACAATTTGAACAGCAAGTGCGGGTGATGGCGGGTATGCCATTAGGCGATACCCGTTTATTGCAACCGACCATTATGCTGAATATTTTGGGTGATAGTTGGTTTGTGGCGGATGAGGCGCAGGCTCAGGAGCCAGATTGGGCTGCTGTGTTATCCTTGGCAGGTGTGTCATTACATCTTTATGGTAAGGCCGAGCCGCGTCCTGGACGCAAAATGGGTCACGTTAATATTATTCATGCTGATATTGACACCTTGTATGAGACCGCTCAAAAAGTCAGTGATATTTTGCATTTGGGTGCAGAGCTAAGTAGAAACTAGTGTATCTTCATGTTGATCCATTCAATTCAAGCGGCCGCTGAGCGCTTAAACCAAGGTGACTTAGTTGCCTTTCCCACTGAGACAGTATTTGGTTTAGGCGCTGACGCTGAAAATCCACAGGCCGTTGCAAAAATCTATCAAATCAAGGAGCGACCAAGTAACCATCCAGTGATTGTGCACTTGGCGCCGGAAGCGGATTTGTCCTATTGGGCAAAGCAGATTCCTCATGAGGCGGAATTACTGATTAAGGCCTTTTGGCCTGGTCCCTTGACCTTAATCTTGCAGCGAGCAGCGCATATACCGGCTGCCGTGAGTGGCGGACAGTCGACCGTAGGCCTACGCTGTCCTTCCCATCCTGTCGCTCAAGCCTTATTGCGTGAATTCGCCGAACAACGTCCGAATGGGCAGGGTGGCTTAGCGGCACCCTCGGCGAATAAATTTGGGCAGGTCTCACCCACAGCAAGCCAGCACGTGATGAATGAGTTCGCTACAGAGATTGCAGCTGACGAGCTTTGGGTACTTGATGGCGGAGCCTCAGAAGTCGGCATTGAGTCGACTATTGTGGATTTGTCACGATTGGGTGAGGGCGTGCCGGCAACCTTATTAAGACCAGGTCATATCACGCGTCAGCAACTCAGTGAAGTGCTCGGCTATGAGCCTCGTAATAAGGACGCAGCTGCGCCCCAAGTCTCGGGTAGCTTAAAGGCGCACTATGCACCTAAGACCCTATTACAATGGCTACCTGCTAGCGAAGAGGCGATTAGTGCCTTAATTCAATCCATGCATGGTGATGCGACTGTGACAGCTGCCAAGTGGGCGGTTCTGGTCTTTGACCCGACCGCATATCCTGCTGAGTATGAATCGGTGGATTATATCGCTATGCCGCGCGACCCACAGCAATATGCCCAACGTCTTTATGCCTTGTTGCGTGACTTAGATAAGCAGGGCTATGCTCGCATAGCTGTGCAACCACTTCCAGAAGACGAGAGCTGGGAAGCCATTAACGATCGCCTCCAACGCGCGGCTGCGGCATTTGAAGGCTAAGCGTTATTTTAAGTTCTTCAATTAACCGTAAAATGGCCAGAAGTAGGGGATAAATATCACCCCTAAAATCCAGAAAATCAGATTTAGCGGCACACCGACTTTTACAAAGTCGGTGAACTTATAACCGCCAGCCGCATAAACCATGGTGTTGGTCTGATAACCGATTGGCGTAATAAAACTCGTTGAAGCAGAAAACGTTACCGCAATTAAAAATGGTGTTGGGTCAGCGCCTAGCAGCTTAGCCGTCGACATTGCTAGCGGGGTTAGCAAAACGGCCGCAGCCGAGTTGCTCATCATCTCGCCGAGAATTAAAGCCATAATATAGAGAATGGCTAACATGACGTGAGGACCAAATTGTTCAAAATAGCCGAGTGTATTACTGATAATGAATTCCGCGGCACCCGTCTCATTCATCGCGATACCTAGTGGTATAAGACCTGCCATCAGCATAATAATGGTCCAGTCGACGCGCTCATACACCTCGTCGGCGCCGATGCAGCCGATTAAGGTTAAGAGCAAGGCACCAACCAATGCACTAATGGCAATTGGCACCAAACCAAAGGCGGCGGTGGCAATGACGCCCGCCATAATAGCTAGACTAACTAACGATTTCCATTTTTTGGCTCGATTGCGGGCCTCTGTCTGGGATAGTAGGATGACATGTTTGTCTTTTTGCAGCGCATTTAAATCGTCCTCTGGGATTGCTAGCAGGATGATGTCTCCCACTTGTAAGCGGATGTCCTCAAGCTGACTACGGATAATATTACCGCGACGCTGAATACCCATAATTAGGCTATTGTATTTCCAGGTGCGATTAAATAAAACCATGCTGCGACCGATGGCACGTGAGTTTGGCGCAATCATAATCTCAGCCAGAGACCACTTAACACCTTCAGGGACCTGCTTGCCGCGTTGGAGTTGGTTGTTAACTTTGAGCTTTTTATCATCAGTTAATTGTCGAATATCATCCCAGCGCCCACGAACAAGAAGAATATCGCCCGGCTCTAGTTCACTGGAGCGCGGTGAGGCTATTTTCTCACCATCGCGGCGGACCTCAATAAGATAAATACTGTAATCTTGACTAATTCCCGCCTCAGAAAAAGAGGTGTCGACGAGTGATGAGTCGTCAGTAATATAGAGCTCTGTCACATAATGCCCAAAGTCATAGAGGTTAAAGAGATCAGAGCTCTTCACATCCGGTAGTATCCTACGTCCGATGGTAATGAGGTACAAACACCCCGCCACAAAGCAGATCGCACCTAAAGGCAGAAACTCGAACATCGAGAAGCCTCTGAAGCCTTGTTCCTTCGCCACTGAGTTGACGATTAAGTTCGTTGAGGTTCCGATTAAGGTCATGACCCCTGCCATTTGTGACACGTAGGATAGGGGAATGAGAGTTTTAGAAGGGGCTAGACCCACCTTTAAACTTGCACTAATGACTATGGGAATAAAGACAGCCACCACCGCCGTATTATTAACAAAGGGTGCAATGATGGCTAGTACGCCAAACAGGGTTAGATAAAAAGCCCAAGGCGACTTAATATAACTGAAGAGTCGATTGAAACCATTAAGCGCGCCCGTATTCTCAAGAGCAGCAGCCAAGATGAACATGGAGGCAATGGTGATCGTGGCTTCATTACTAAAGCCACTCAGCGCCTGAGAGGGCGTCACTAAGCCGAAGAGGGTTAAGGAAGCTAAGACTAGGAGACCGATACCGTCGTAGCGAACCTTCTCTGTGATGAAAAGTACCATCGCGATGACCGTGATAAGCAGTACTAATACAATCTCGGTTGTCATAAAATCTTCCTAAACTTAAGTCTACGGCCTAAGTATGAACTAAAAAGCCACCTATTTCAATTGGTGGAAATAGGTGGCTTGAGAGCAATTGAAAAATAGAACTAATTAGAAAATAAATAAGTAAAGTAGGATGATTACAAAAATTGGGACTCCCATGAGCCAGAGAATAATGCCTTTCATATCTTGTACCTCGCTTTAAAATTAAAGTAACAATTACATGTTAACAGCTGGGTAATTCTGACGATATAGTTTTTCGTAAAATTTTTGCTGCAAATGTAACAGAACTTATAAGGAGATGGAAACTGCCCTTAAAAAGTCGTTGAGATGATGATCCAGAGTATGAAGACAACAATAATCGGACCAATAATTAACCAAGGTAGTAAGCGTTTCATAATTATATGTGTGATTAAAAGGAGGTTGACGATGAAACTCAATAAAGTAGGGATTTATCATAGCAGACTTCTGTTTTGAGGCTAAGTCAGGCTTAGACCTAATACTTGTTTTATTTCGTTCCTGAGAGATTGAGTTATAAAAATGCCTCTGGTTATAAGTCAGAGGCATTTAGCAAATGAAGGCAATTCAGAGTTAATAATCGAATCCTAGAACTCATATGTTGTTGATATACGGAATGTTCTTGGTGAGCCTATAGCGAGGGCGCCATAATATGGTTTTTCCCAATAAGCTTTGTTTGTTACATTATCAACGCTAGCGCGAACAGTAAGGTATTTGTTATTGCCGACTTTGGCTTTGTAGCGAGCTCCAAAGTCTAATAGTGTATAACTTGGAATCTTTACTTGATTCATAGGATCAATGTATTGCTTGGCGACATGGGTGACATTAGCTGATAAGGTTAGTCCATGTACAAAACTAGCATCCCACTCAACACCTAGTTTTCCTTGCCAGTCTGGCACGCCTGTTGCGTTTTTACCTTTGATGAGCTTGTTTGCTGAATTAGTTATTTCCGCATCAAGAATAGCAATACCTCCTAGAAAGCGTAATCCATCAATAGGCTCACCGATGAAGGTCCACTCTATACCTCTATTTCTTTGTTCGCCATCTGCAACGAAGTAGTTAGTGTAGGGATCAAGGTATCCATCCTTTTTCTTAATTTGGAACACACTCACTGTGTTGTCAAAACCGAGCAAATCGAATTTTAAACCTGCTTCAATCTGTTTAGTTTTATAAGGCGAGAAAACTTCGCCATAGTTGATAGCATTAAATGGAGCGACAGCGCCTTTACTTAGCCCCTCGATATAATTGGCGTAGACTGAGATCCTATCATTAATTCGATAGTTGACCGCAATTGATGGTGTTGTGGCATTAGATTTATAGTGGTCAGTCGGTAAATTTATTCTGCCTGTTAATATTTGATCGGTATTAATTCTAGAGTGTCTTAAGCCTAAGGTTAATAAAAGGCTATCATCAATAAAGCCAAAAGTATTGGCTATACCGTAGTTGATAATATCTGTTTTGGTTTTCCAGTATGGCTCAACTGAGTAAGCAGGTACATCCGAACGCCATTGTGGATTATAGATATTCGTTCTATCGACCCAGCGATATCGGTTTCCAATTAAATGATTGTGTTCATTATAGCTACTGATGTTAGCGACTAGGTGATGGCTGACAGGTCCTGTATTAAAAGATGACTGGATTCCAATCTCACCGCTACGTCGTGTAACCTCATCGCCTACGGCGCCAATGGTTGTATTCATAAAGCCATTGGAATCGACAGTAACTTGTCCTGCATTATAGGCTTTTATATCATGACTACTAATACCAGCGGTGGCATAGAGGGTGGTGTTTTGGGTAAGGTCAAATTCTATTCGCCCCATAATACCTTTGTCCTCTACGTCATTAAAGGTCCACGGCGGATTGATTAATTTTGAGTTTTTTGGAACGCTAGGGAGGGTTAGAACGCCTGGTGCTAACGTGACTCCTCTTGATACGCCGTCAATTTTTTCCTTGCTGGCATAGGCGTCTAACGAAGAACGGAAGCGTTCGCCTTGATAATCAAATCCAATTGAGTAAAGTTGAGTTTCAGTCTCTTGGTGCTCGATTCTAGTATCACCACCTCGTACCATGGCATTTAGGCGAATACCGAATGCATTATTTTCACCAAAACGACGACCAAAATCAAGATGAGTACCAAAAATTGAGTCAGAGCGCCAATCAGCTGAGATGGAGTTGATTGGCTCTGCAGTTGCTCTCTTAGTAACAAGATTAACATGACCGCCTACTGAACCGTAAGGGGGCATTCCATTAAGCATAGTCGATGGTCCTTTGAGAACCTGAATTTGGTCAAACATCTCTGGAGAGCTACGATAAAAGGGTGCAATACCGTAAAGCCCATTCATGCTGACGTCGTAAATACTCGAACGGAAACCACGAATATTATAATCTTCAAGAGGCGAACCAGCTGTGAATTTTGCTGCATGAACGGATGGGTCAGTTTTTGCAATAACATCGGAAATATCCCTTGCGTCAGTATCTTTAATACGTTTTTCGGTATAGCTACTGATACTAAACGGAGCATCTCGAACATCAATATTACCAAGGAAGCCTAGGCGGGAACTGCGAGCCAATTGACCGCCTGAATAAGTGTCAGCTACATGGGCAGTTATTGTTGGGAGCTCAAAAGTTTCGGTTTCTGAGGGAGGAAGTGGAAATCCCTCTTGATGAGTATGAGCTTTTTGAATACTCAGCAATCCAAAAAAGGATATTGCCAGCATCGATTTTTTTACTGTCATTGAATGCATTATATAACCCTAAATATATTTAAAAATGATATTGATAATGATAACTATTATCAATAATAGATCATGTGTTGTAAAATTGCAAGTTTATGTTACCTAGTGTTCTAAGTTAATCATAGGCGCTCCGAACCTCATCGATTATGATCGAAATAGAGGTAGGGCTTGCAGCAGTGGTGTACCAAGCATCGGCGTCGGTAATGATTACTTTTTCATTTTGCCATGCCTTTGTTCTTCTAATTAATGGATTATTTATTTGGTATTTGTCGAGTTCTGGTTGGCGTTCCATAACTGCAGTGCGGTCAATTATGAAGATAATATCAGGGTTGTGTTTGCTGATAAATTCGCTGCTTATTGGTTGTCCATGTAAGCTTGGACTAGCTTCGGTTTCGACAGCAGGCTTAACGCCTAATTCGTTATATATAAAGCCATATCTGGACTCTTGACCAAAATAGTTGAAAGAACCATTATTATGCAGAAGAACTAAAGCACTTTTCGAGCTTTGTTCAGTGATTTTGCGCAATTCAGAAACGCGTGTATTTAATGTAGTCACTAAGTTTTCGGCTTGTTGCTTTCTATTAAATATTGTTCCCAGATCTAATAAGTGCTGGTTAATGGTTTCTATGTGCTGATGGCTTGTCTTGTAATCAATATCATAATGTAATGTGGGCGCAATACGACTTAGCTCTTCATAATGAATGCTATGCAGTGGAGTGATCAGTATCAGATCAGGTTTAGCCATGTAAAGACGCTCAATATTTGGCTGCACAATGGCGCCTATATCTAAACTTTTTTGTTGCTTATAATATGAGTTTAAAAAATGTGGGACAAAGTCACTAACCACGGCTGCAATAGGAATATCTAGGACTTGTAAAAAATCCACGTCATTCATATCTAAGGCAGCAACCTTTTGTGGTGTTGATTTTAATTTTATTTCGCCTAATTGGTGTTGAATTGTAAGAGTTTCTTTTCCTATGCTCGATTGTGTATTGCTATCGTTTTCAGCTGGTTGACAAGCCGTAAAAGCTAGTAGTGTTAGTCCGACGAGTAAGAAGTTTTTCAAAGGTTTCATAGGGCCCTCTAAGCTAAGCATTAAAATTAAGTTTTTTTCCTTTATAAAGAATGTACATCAGAAAAAAACCACCGCAAAAAAGATTAATTAGAATACTAACTGTTGTTTTGTAGTTAAATACGTGTTCAACAAGTAGCTGTGCAGTTAGAAAAAAAATTGAAGAGAGTAAAAAGCCAATTGTTAAGCTATGAATATGGCGGTAGTTATTTGTAATGCTATACGTGATATTTGATATAAAAACCCCCATAAATGCAGTTACACCAATCATGCTTGTTGATATCGCTACTAATACAGAAATAATTAACAAAAACTCTGTTGTTTTTTTTGTGTGGTTTATGCCTAATGAAATACTTTGTTCACGGCCCAGTAGCATGACATCAAGGATAGGTAATTGCTTTATTATTAAAACAATTACGAGGAGAATAGTGATACTTGAAATTAATAAAAGATTTGGTTTTGCTCTATTGAATGAGGTATATGTAAACCCTTGGAATATCGAAAACTCGCTCGGGCTGATCAATAATTGAAAGAACTGAGAAAAAGTGATTATTAATAAGGATAGAACTATTCCGAAAAGAAGTAACAAAAAAGCATCGTTTTTTAAAAATGGGAATATCCATCGGTACAGAATAAGTGAGTAGGTCAGCATGATAGCCGCCGAAAGAAGGAAGTTGCCAGTTACTCCTAAAGCGATTAATGCGCTAATACCGCCTACTAACTGTATAAGCACTTGGATTAATAGGTATAAAGACTCGTATCCCATGATACTCGGGGTAAGAATTCTATTGCCAAATAGCGTCTGAAAAATAATTGAAGAATACGCTACACAAATACTTCCTAGTAAAATCGTTAATAAGCGATTGAACCTCATTCTGATTATGTAATCAGTCTCTAAACCAGACTCATATAGCAAAAAAATGCTGGTCAGCATGAGGAGTATCCCCACCATCAAAGCATATCTTCTTATCACTTAATGCCCCTCTTAAATAAGATCATCGACAAAAAAATCAAGCCACCTATACTACCTGCTGTTAGAGCGATTGGAATTTCATAGGGAAAAATAAGCACTCTTCCAAGGACATCACAAACAAGGAGTAAGGTGGCTCCAGCAATGGCAGTGATAGGCAGAGTTTTTGAGAGATGATCGCCATATCGACGTGCTATGAGGTTAGGAATGACGAGTCCAACAAAAGGAATGGCTCCAACCGTTATGACTATTGTGGCTACACTAAGAGAAACAAGTAATAAGCCGATAATTACCGTTATCGAGTAATTGACGCCGATGCTTTTGGAAAGGTCTCGTCCCATTCCTATAGCAGTAAGACGATAAGCATAAAAATAAGTTAAAGCGATGATTGGAACAATGATATAAATGAGTTCATAGTGACCAGCGACTATTGATGCAAGATCTCCTAATAACCAGCTTTGCATATTTTGCATAATCTGTTGTTGGTATGCATAAAACTCAGCTATCGCACTGATAAAACCACCGAATATTAAACCAATTACAGGGACAAGGGCACTGCTTCGAAACGAGAGCTGGTTAATGATGAATACAAGAATAATAGATGATACAAAAACGCATGCTAAAGCAAAGACCATTTTAGGAAATATGCTTAGGTTTGGTGTTAGTGTTATTGATAAAAGTATTCCTAGTTTTGCTGCATCTAGACCGCCCGAGGTGGCGGGCTCGACGAACTTATTTTGAGTGATGTTTTGCAGTACGACACCAGTGATAGCTAAGCCAATTCCTGCTAGTAAGATGGCGATAAGTCTTGGTAATCGACTAGTAAATAAAATAAACCAACTTAGCTGTTCGACACCCAGAAGAAGAGATATTATGCTTAAAAAAAAACAAGTTGCTATTAAAAAAATTTTCATAATGTATACTAACATTAATTAATAGTAATAATTATCATTACTATTCTTATTTACTTACTATTATAAATGATTTAGCAAAGTGAGCGTTTCGATGACTATCCTTAAACAGAAAATATTAATAACGACCGAAGCAACCTCTGAAGAGGAGAGAGTATGGCTACAGAGTTTTCATAATCAAAAAAATAATTACATAAAGATCTTTGAGCATCATTTTAGAAGTCAGTTTTCACTAGAAAGAGTACGGGAAATTTTATGGGAAGCAGCAAAGGAACTGAGCGAGTATAACTTTCGTTATCAGTTGTCAGACGAAGGGATTCTTGAGCGGCATCTAATAAGCGATTTAGAAAAAGAGGATTTTTTTGTTGCTGAAGAGTCATTAGGAGATGAATATATATGGGATCTAGAAGCGCAGCCGCCCTTTAAAATATATATTTCAGGGCTCCAACATGAGGAAAATTGTTTTTTTCTTCGTGGATGGATTCACCGAATATTAAGTCAAGAGGACATTGAAGGTAAACTGCTCAATTCTTTCCATAAGCTTTTAAATGTCGAAGAACCGCAGATTTCTTTTGCGGAAAATTTAACTTATGATGACATTGAGAATAAGAGTGCTCAGCATATACTGAATGTTTTTCAGAGAATATTAGGAGTTCCTAGCTTAAAGTTAGATGACAACTTTTTTGACTGTGGCGGGCATTCATTGCTTGCTATAAGAGCTATTGCTGAGTGCCGAGATAACTATGGAATCTTAATAGATTTTAATCATTTTTTTCAAGCACCAACGGCAAGAAAGATAGCTAAACTAGCGGTCTATGACAGTGCCATTTCGGATGTAGAGACATGTACAGATGTTAGGGTTGAAGAGCATTTGAAGGCTCCTTTAACATTTGTACAAGATTTTTTGTGGTCTGCTTATAAAGCTTTTGATTGGAGTCATATTTATAATCTGCCATTTGCAGTGCGTTTTGAGAAGCATGTAAACGAGGCTGTTTTTAAGGTAGCATTTGAAGATGTGCTGACAAGGCATGAGGGTCTTAGAACTAAATTTATAGTGGATAACAATGGCTGTGTAATGCAGCACGTTATCCCAATGAATGAGCTGGATGAATACAAGTGGTTTTGGCATAGTGAAGAAAGTCGAGAAGTCTCTTTGAGAGACGAAGCTACTTATTGCTTTGATCTACGCAGAGAGTTGCCTTTTAGAATCAGATTTATTGATGATGCAAAATCACAAAAACAAGTACTTTCGTTTTTAGTACATCATATGGTAATCGACGAATGGTCATTAAATACGATAATGGATGATTTAAAAGTTGCATATAAGTCAAGATTAAACAATAAAAAAACAGAGTGGGCTCAGCCAGCAACGTCAATAATTGAGTACGCTTTACATCAAAGAGTAAATCCATTGAAACCTGAACACCGAGATTATTGGAGGAAGAACTTAAGTGGTGTATCGACTGGTCTAGAGATACCGAAATCTGCTTTGTCTCAAGGAGCAGGAGTCAATATGACTGAGGCAGATTCAGTTTCTGTTCCATTAGCCACAGATTTGTATAGTAGTCTTTTGCTTTTAGCTAAGCGACATAGTGGTTCTGTTTTTACAATGCTTTATTCAGCTGTTGTAATGACACTTTTTAAGGCGGGCCATAAAAAGGATCTGGTTGTAGGAACCTCAGCATCGGGGCGTTTTGAGAAAAAATATATGGATACCGTAGGGTACTTTACCACGATGGTGGCACATAGAATCCCCTTTATGCGTGAGGCTTCCGTGTCTGATTTTTTGATTGAAGTCAGTAAGACGATTGCTTCATCTATGCCCTATGCTGATGTGCCGATCAATGTGATTCAATCTGATTTAGGTCTTGCTGATTTGGAGGGTTTACTTTTTGATGTCTATATCCATATACATTCACATAACTCTTTAAATGGCTTCTTGTTAGATGGAGCTGATGGGGAAATACTTTATCAACAAGTACCGCCTATCAAAGATACATCAATGTTCGCTTTACATTATGAGTTTATGGATAATGTAAATGCTTTGGGTCAGCATGAATTGACTCTGCTATTGACCTATCAAAAAAATATGTTCACATCAGCGACAATTGAGCAGCTAGTGAAGGATTTTCTTTTGAACATACAGTTGTTGAGAACACAGGGTGGTCAGATTGAAGAGCCTTTAGCCTCTTGGTGTTAAATTGGTTTGGTGTTGTTTTACATGAATTAAGGAGTAGATTAAATTAAGGAGTAGATATAACATGGCTGTACGTGAGAATTGTCATTATTTAGGTAGTGTTTATTCAAATCTTTTTGAAACTCCCACCAAAGAAACAGCAATAGTAGCAGGTGATAAGAGGTTCAGCTATGAAGAGTTGGGAGGTGCTGTATTTGACTATTCTAAAGTCATTAGGGAAAGCATTCCGTGCGATAGTGTGAATGAGAAGCCTGTTGTTGCTATATGTTTACCTAAAAGCCCAGAGTTTATCTTTTGTGTTTTAGCTTGCGCTTTTTTGGGTTACATCTGGGTTCCTATTGATCAAGAAGCGCCCGCTAGGCGTATTAATTATCAAATTGATAATTGCCGAGCAGATTTGATAATAAGCGAACAAGGTAAATTTCGGACTCCTTCAGTACGTCATTTGTTTATTGAAAATGTTGAAAGGCGGGAAATTCAGAGTGTGTCAGATCTTCAAGTCTCTCAAACCTTAAGCCGTGATGTTGCTTATTATTTATATACTTCTGGAAGTACAGGTAATCCCAAGTGTGTGGCTTTAAATCATGAGGCTACTAATCACGTATTTGAGCTGACTGTCAGAGAGTGGGATTTAAGCTCCTTAGATGTTTTTATTGCTGTTACACCATTCCATCACGACATGTCTCTTTTTGATATTTTTGTACCTTTAAGTCTCGGTGCTACCTTGGTGATACCAGTGTTGAGTGAAACGAAAAACCCACAGGCTTGGGCTGAGCTAGTGGAAAAAAATAAAGTATCTATTTGGGTTAGTGTTCCAGCCATTGTAGAGATGCTTTATGCATTAGCTAACCCAGAGCAGCTTAAAAGCATTAGGCTGATTGCTCAAGGAGGAGATACTGTATCAACTAAGTTAGTAAATAAAATAAGAGGGTTTAACTCAGAGATGCGGTTATATTCACTAGGGGGGCCTACAGAAACAACGATTTGGAGTATTTGGCACGAAATTAGTAGGAATGATCAAGAAATTATTCCTTATGGAACAGCGCTCAGCGGTAATTGTTATGTGATTTTAGATGAGAATATGAATCCTTGTTTAGTTGGTCAGATAGGCACAATGTATGTAGGCGGCATTAATTTAAGTAATGGTTATGTTAGTGAGGGTGAATTGTCTGAAAGTGAGTTTGTTGAAGTTTTTCTACCTTGTGTAAGTGGTGATTCTTCAAGGGTAAGTAAAGTAATGACTAAGCTGTATAAGACCAGTGATACGGGTTATTTCAGACAAGATGGAAAATTGATTTTTGCTGGAAGAAAGGATGACTATATCAAATTCAATGGTGTAAGGATCTCGGCATATGAGGTTGAATTAGCTATTCAAGAGATAAATGAAGTGGCGAGAGCTATTGTAGTAGCGGTGGATAACCCAATGCATGACGATGTCCAAGAATTAGTCGCTTTCTATATTTTAAAAGCAGGGTTGAAGTTGAAGTCAGATTTTTTGCTCCGCAATCAATTAAAACATATACTGCCAGATTCCCATATTCCGACACGATGGATGGCTATGAATTTCTTTCCGCTTACAGTAAATGGAAAAGTCGATAGGAAACAGTTACGCAATATTGCCAGGATAAGGTTAAGCGCTTAATTTGTCGGTTTCTATAGTTCTGATAATTGTTTGTGAGCCATCCACTAATTTTAAAAGTAGTGGATGGCAATGGTTTAGCATTTTAGTTTATTTGTTTGCTAGTTTTAATCTCATTTTTGGGCTTATCAAGCGTTACTGTTTGGGTGGGTCTCCAGAGCTCTCCGTTGTTGTGGGTGACATAAATTATCGTGCACTCGCGATTAATTAGGTAATCGATAATCTTTTTCTCGGTCGTAGTATCAACTGCTGAAGTTGGTTCATCTAAAAGAAGAATTGGTGTATTTTTAAGAATGGCACGGGCTAGGCAAATTCGTTGCGCTTCACCACCCGAGAGTGCGGAGCCTTGCTGTCCTACAGACTGCTCTAGACCTAAGGAGTCGCGTTCTATAAGTTGAGTTAAGTCCAGAGCCTCAATAACTTCATGAACGGCTTTATTATCAACATTAACTAATCCATATGTTAGATTTGATAGTAACGAACCTGTGAATATAATCGGTTCTTGAGGGACATAAGCTATTAACTTTGCAATGGAAGTCGTAGATATGTCTCTTAGGGAGTGGTTGTCGATCTTGATATGGCCTATTCCAGGATCATCGAATCTCATTAACAAATCTATTAATGTGCTTTTGCCTGCGCCACTTTGTCCTTTAATCCAAACCCGTTCTCCGTAGGGGATTGTAAGTTTTATATCACGAAGAGTTGGGCCGTGAAGACTAATTGAAACCTCAATGTTTGGCTTCAATTTAATGGTGTTATTATTGTTTGATTGCTCTAGCTTCGGAGCGTTGATAACTTTTTTATAGTTAGTTAAGGTCGCCCTAAAGTCATGCCAGTTGATAATTGTTGAGGAGGTGTCCTCTAAGGTGGCAGTGAGTCTATTAGATAAGATTGCTAAAACTAATAAATAAGCGGCTGAAAAAGAATATAGTGCGCCGATATAAACGCTTAGTAGAATCGGGAGGAATTTGCATAATTGACTCAAAATAATTGCTGCCGTTGCCGATTTGTTGAGAGAGTCTTTTTCTTTAAGTTCAGTATTCCAGTGTGGCGTTAAGAAATTACTAAGCGAGTCTACACCTTTGAATGATTTAAAAAGGTCGATCTTCTCAATAGTTTCGTTATAAGCTTGATGTTGCTTTAAGTTGTTGGCATGGCGGTCTTGATCTACTTTCTTTAAGTGAAGCTGTGATATAGTTAAGCCCAAACAAGCAACAATTGCAATGATAAAAACAGCAAAACCTAGCTTGATATCAATAACTAAACCGATGGTCAGTATCATGCCTAAAGGAATTAAAGGGGTATGTATGAGTCCTTGTAGCTGGTGCGCAGGGATACTCATAAGTTGAGGAATATTTTCACTTGCTACAATCAAAGTAAGTACACGGTTATCCGAACTAAACCATGCAGGTTTTGTTTTTGATAGAGAGTGACCTAAGAAGCGAAATAAATCGCCTGCTAGTGCAATGCCAGTTAAAAAACCAGAGCGTGTTACAGTTGTAGTAATAATTATAGCTATAAAAGAACTAACAAAAATAGTAAAGGTAGAGCTTTTGCCTATGATGGCGAGTGATAGATAAGCATAAGCAATACATTCAGCCACAGCAACTAAGAGCCAGCCTAGGCAAATTTTAATAAGTCGGTGTTTAGATTCATGTGTAATAAAAATGATTGGATTTTTCACGAGCAGCTTCCATCAAAGAATAATTTGTCCATCTAATTTATAAACCTTGTCAGCAAGAGAGGCTACCTCTTCGTCATGGGTGACTAGAAGAACGGTATTGTTGTGTCTTTCAACATGTTCTTTTATTATTTTCATTGTTAGTATTGACAGTTCTTTATTTAAGGCGCTCGTAGGCTCATCTAGCAGAATGATGGGAGTTCCCCTTAATAAGCTAAGCACAAGGAGGAGTCGTTGTCTTTCACCTCCTGAAAGTTGGGAGACTGGGGTATTAGTATTGTGTTCAAAGTTTAATCTTCTTAGCATGTCAAGAATTTTAGAGGGTTCGATGTTTGGTTCAAGAATATTCAAATTTTCTTCTATCGTGCCAGAGATTAAATTTAATTTTTGAGGCATATAGGATACCCATTGATGTCGGTTTTTTAGGCTTAAATTTGCAGCATCTAGAGAATTGAACAATATGCTGTCTTCTTTAATGTCATCAAAACCTGCAATCATTCTTAACAGGGTGGACTTGCCACTACCACTTGCTCCCATAAGCACCGTAATTTTTCGTGGCAAGCAAATGATATTTAACTCCTGTGAGGTTATATTGTCTCCAGTGATATGAATGTTTTTGATGGTTAGGCTAATATCCTGATTTTCACTTGGAAACAGTAGGTTATTATTCTGGTTAAGGGTTGATAGGGAAAAGAAGTCCGTAATTCGCAAAGCTGATCGGATACCACTTTGTAAATAGTCTAAACCATGACCTAGTTTTAATACTGGTGCTATAAAAGTTAAACTGAAGAATAGAGTACAAGCTAGAGGTAAAAAGCCCTTATCTTTCGCAACATAATAGCCGATGGTAAGTGTAGCAACGGGCTGTAAAAAAGCGGTTGCTATTGCTGCAAAGGTGGCAACTTTCTTAACCCAAAATGTCATGCTTAACGTAAATTCATCTGCTGCAGTTAAGTAGGTTTTTAGTGCTCCTGTAGACTGTCCAAATATTCTATTTACTTTGACGCCACGGCAATAGTCATTAACTGCTGAAATCATATTGTGCATTACTTTTATTCTTGCCTCTCCGTCTCTTGCTGTGGTTTTAGGGACAATCCACAAGTAGTAAAGGGATGCTAATATCGCAGGAACAATGGTTAGCAAACCCTGAAAGCCAGTTATAGTGAGGATTAATACAAGACTGATGAGGGGAGAGATAATAAAAACAGATAACTCTGATGGAAGGTGAGCTATAGCGTGGTGTAAATTGCTAACATCCTCATTTAGAAGACGCTTCATCTCATTTTCATCATACTTAGTACGTTTTTTTGTTGATAATAAGGCTAGTTTTTCAATTAGGCTTTTCTTAAGAGAGTGACTGATTTTATTTTCTGCTTTATGCGCAAGAAAACTTGAGCTCCCATAACTTAAAGCAGATATAGTCCAACAGATTAGACTATACAAACAATGACTTAAGAGCGTCTTTTCTAGAAATAACAATAGAAAGTACAAGCCTAGGAGTTGTAAGGCGCTGCTTATAAAAATTAACGCAGTACTGAAGAAGAGCGTCTTTTTTTGCGGTGCTATATGTGAATAAACTAGTGGGTGTTTAAGTGCTTTGGCTAAATTTAGAATTAGCATAATAGAAGACTCACTGATCAGTAGCTACATCATGAATAATTTGGTCGATTAATTGGGGATACCTATGATGAGGAGTGATAACTAGGTGCGTTAGTTTTTTGGTTGCAGCTAGACCATAGCGCCTCCAAACTTTTTGTGAGGGGGACGGGAATACGACAGTTATAGAGTTTTTGTGACGCCAAGCAGGTATGTTGTGTCGATTAAATTGTTCAATTGCATAATCAGCTAATTTAAAGCAGCCATGAACAAGATCTTTCCAGTATTGGTCGCTTGTCTCATGTAGTCGATACCAAAGCATTAGCGGCGCTAAACCATTACGAGATCCTGATAAGGTCATGTCAAGAGAGTCGATATAGTCAATTGTTGAAGAAATGTTATCAATATATTGTTTTTTTGTTAAAACTATTCCATAGGGGAAAGGGGAGCCAATGAATTTATGGCCAGATATAGCAATAGAATCTATTCCATCTTTGAAATTGTGGGGTTGAGGGTCTTTAACAAAGGGGAGAATCATCCCACTTAATGCGGCATCAGCATGAATGTGGTATTCGTTTTGTGAGAAACCAAGATTATGAAGTCCTTGATGAATCAAATCTATGGGGTCTACTGCACCAGTCAGAGTGGTGCCGATATTAGCGATTATAATAGGGTTGTGTGGAGGGTTTTGGGCAATTGCTCTGAATAGCTTATTGTGTTCTATAGTACCATCTGAAGAGGTGGGAATTTCTTGTGTTTTTACATCGAGAACTCTTAAAGCTTTTTTTATTGAATAATGACTTTGATCTGAGTAGTAAAATATACTGTTTTTGAATCGTTCACGAGCCAGATAACAGCCGAATAAATTGCTCTCAGTACTACCACTTGTGAAATAACCCCACATGGTTTCGCATTGTATTTTATAAAGGCTGGCAAAGTAATATAAAACGTCCTTTTCAAATTCGAAAGAGTTTAGCTTGTAGTTACTAGGCTTAGACCAGTCGCCACAATTATTTAACGAGTACTCTAGAAAGGGGAGCAACGCCTCATAGTCAAAGAGGGCTGACTCGGGGTATCCTATATTTGAATATTTATTTCTTTTGCAATACTCTAAAAAGAGTTGAAGTTTTTTTGGTAATTGGTTATCGATTTTAGTTGAATTATCCATAGCCGTCCTTTATCCTAGATGCGCTCTTTGATTAATTGCCACCATTCATTTAGGATGGGTGCTTTAGCTAATTCTAGATATTCAATTGTGATTCCTTTTTGTTTTAGATAAGTTGCTATTTGCATTATGCGGATTGAGTCTAAACCATAAATAATTAAGTTCTCATTAGGATCTAGTGAGTTCTCGTAAGCCATAATTTCTTGGACATATTGTGTTAGTTCTTCTAGGGTTAGAGTGGACATTGCTAAATACCTCGTGGATTAAAATTTTTTCGCAACAATTTCTTATCAGGTTTTCCAATAGGAGTGAGCGGTATGTTCTCTACTATTGTCATCGAGTCAGGTAATTTATAATCAGATAAACCTTTATCCAGTAAGAAACGTCTTATATCAGTGATGTCTAAGTTCTTGTTGTTGGTAGTTATAAAGGCGTGAGTTTTTTCGATATATGTGTGGTCGGGGATTGAGACGATAGCGACATTTTGGATATCTTCATGCTTAATCAGAATTTCCTCAATTTCTTCAGAAGCAATCTTTTCGCCAGCTCTGTTGATTTGATCCTTAATTCGGCCTACTACCTTCAAGTGTCCCGTTGGTGTCAGTTGCACTAGATCGCCGCTGTAATAAAACCCATCTTCATCAAAAGCGGTTTGGTTATGCTCTTTACTTTTATAGTAGCCTCGGAAAGTGTAGGGGCCACGTGTAGCCAACATGCCTGTTTCGCCGATCTCAGCTTCATTACCTTGCTCATCAATAATTTTAATTTCATCGTAGTGGGATAAAGGCTTTCCTTGTGTTGATACTATGATATCAAGAGGATCATCAAGGCTTGTGTAGTTAACTAAACCTTCAGCCATCCCAAACACTTGTTGAAGTTGGCATTGAAGTTTTTCAACTGTTTGACGTGCTATTTGTTCGGGGAAATAGGCGCCGCCTACATGTAAAAGTTTTAAAGATTTTAGTTTATTGATGTACTGATCAGGCTGGTTTATCCATGTAATCACACTGCTGGGAACTAGTGAGGTGGTATTGATCTCATGTTTAGCAACTAAATCGAAACATAGCATGGGTTCTGCACTTTCAGCCATAATAATCGTGCCTCCTTTTGATAAAACACCAAGGACGCCAGGTGAGCTTAAAGTAAAGTTGTGGGCTATTGGCATTGCGCATAGGTATTTGGTATCAAGGTTATATCTAGCTAATTCGGCGCTTGCCTGCGCATTATATAAGTAGTCATTGTGAGTGCGTGGAATAAGCTTTGGGATACTTGTGCTGCCTCCAGATAATTGAAAAAGAGCTACTTGATCTGGAGGAGTGTGATTAGGTAGTGAAACAGTTCGCAAACTTTGCTTCTTTACGTTAATCCAATGATCTAGGTCTAGGTCAGAATCTGTATCGTGTAGCTTTAAAATCACTTGTGGAAGTGATAAGTTTGAGTTTAGGTGTTTGAGATATTTATCGTTTTGAAATAGTTCATGTTGTGCACAGACTATCATTAGCTTTGGTTTAATCTGTGTAATAAATGAGTTCAGCTCATGCTGACGATGCTTGTAAATTGCATTTAAAGGAACGATTCCCGCTTTAATTAGGGCAAAGAAAACTATTAAAAACTCAGCTACGTTGGGGAGCTGGACAAGAGCGGTGTCTCCTTTTTTAAGTCCGACTGAAATAAGGTTGTATGCAAGGTTGTCAGAGAGCTCATGTAATTGCTTGTATGAGAATTTACGTTCATTGCATATTACCGCTGTTTTGTTGCCATTGAGCTTGAGGCTTTGATTAAGAAGTTCTGTGAGTGGAAGGTCTTTCCATAGGCCGTGTCTTCGATATTTTTTTGCTAAATGAGTAGGCCAAGGTGTAAAAGATATCAGACTTTCTTTCATTGCAATTTTTCCTCTTAAATGATGAGCGTTTGATAATTATAACGATAATGGTTATCATTTTCATTGAAGCTAAGATTAATTCGAAATTATTAAATTATGAATCGATATCCATTAACACCAATGCAGCAAGCTTGTTGGTTTGTTCGTGTTGCTAATCCAAAGCAACAAGTTTTTGATCACTTGTATCTTGAGTTTGAAATGAAATCAATAAATCTCAATGGTTTATCGACTAGTGTTGTCCGATTGTTTGAAGAAAATAAAGCGTTAAGATTAGGGATAGACAAAAATGGGAATGCATGGTTTGCGCCTCTGTCAGATATTCATACATTAGAGGTGGACGACATCAGTGGACTTTCAGATGAAGAGCAAGTTGTGTTCTTGGAGAGTAAGCGTAAAGACTGGTCGCATCAACAGTTAGAGGTTGCTACAGCTACAGTGGCTAGATTTTCTGTAAGTGTTTTAAAGTGTTTGCCGAAAGGGGAAGTTACTGGTCGCTTACATATTGATGTGGATTTGATTGCTTTGGATCCAACTAGTATCAGAGCTATGGTGCATAAGTTGGCATATTATTGTGCTTTAGAAAAATGTTGTAACTCTGATCTTAATGGCCTTAAAAAGCTTTTATCAGAAAGAGAGGTGTTAGCAAACAAAGATGTAGTTGAAGTGTTTTTGAAATCGCCATATTGCTCGAAAAAATGGTGGAAACAAAAAATACAAAAGCTATATCCTCCGCCGAAATTGCCATATCATAAAGGACAGCAATTTGTAAAAAGTCAGTCAATTCAAAGGCATTTGGAGCAGTCAAAAAGCAATGGAATCAGGCGAATTGCTAATAGAAATGGGCTAACTACTACAGAGTTAATGCTTGCTATTTTTTCGTTTGTTTTGGGTTCGAAGTTAAATCAATCATGCTTTAGGTTAAGTGTGCCTGTTTTTGTTGACCAAATAGACTGTTCGCTACTTGAGAGAAAATTAGGCGAGAGAGCTAATTTTACTCTACTAAATGTAGATTTAACGGATAAGGAGGTTGCTTTAAATGAGTGGTGCAAAACTTTTGCGTATCAGTTTAGAGAGTTGTTAGATAATATTAGTGTCTCTGGTGTTGATATTTTAAGGGAGTTATCAAAGCAAAAACAAGAAATTCAGATGGCTCCTGTTGTCTTTACTTCAGCTATAGATTTACCGGAGAAAGTTTTATTCGAATCAATAGTTTCAGAAGAGCTGGGTGAGTTGTGTTGGTCTTTATCTCAGTCTGCGCACACTACGATTGATCTTCAAGTCAGTCAAATAGGTAGCGGATTGTTTTTCAATATGGATGTGAGAGAAGATTTAATCCCAGTTGGGTGGGCGGAGGATATTTTAGCAACATTTTTGTGTGTTATAGAGCAGTTAGTAGAATCAGAACATTTGCTAAAGATAAGTTTAAGCAAATTTTTTGGTGATCTTCAAGTTGAAACTAAAAAGCCATTAACGTCACTACAAAAAAGTTACTTGCTGGGGAGATCAGCAGCTTTACCACTCTCATGTTCGATGCAAGCATGTCATGGATTCATTGGCTCTCTAGCGCATGACTGTGTACATGAAAATCTGCTTTATCTTGTGCGGATTCACTCAGCATTGAGAGTTTGTATTGAGCAAGAGGGACAAGCGCCGACACAGCATATCGTCAACTCAGAAATAATGAATTATTCCGAGTTTGATTTTAGAGACTTAGAGGTGGGTGGTGCATGGTCGAAAATTGCTTCGGAATGGCAGCGATGGTCTATGCCGGCAAAGAGTTCAGAGCGTCCTTTATGGGAGGTTGCTGTCTATATTCTCCCAGGAGAGCAAACTGTAGTTTTCACTCGTTTTGATGGTTTGATTTTAGATGGTCGGAGTATCGCTCAAATCATCTGTCAATTATGCGGTGATGCGCCAATCGTGAGTACGAACGTCACAGAATTAAGCGAAGACTTTGAGTCGAGTGGCTATTCTGAGGCTCAAAAATATTGGCTTACAAAAATCCAGAGTTTTCCAAGTTTAAATGACATCCCTTGGCAGATGGATTTGAATAGCCTCATCCGCGTTAATTTTGGGCGAGAGGTTACGGTTATACCATCAAGCCTTGTGGAGCGGGTCGCAAGTGAGGGCGCAAAACTAGGTCTCCTTAAAAATACAATACTTATGGGTGCGATTGCTCAAGCTATGACGGATTCTTTTAGTGCGAGTGTTTATTTTGCTATCCCTGTGTTGCCATCATATAAGGGGGCTTTAGCCAATCAGTCAACTTTTATTGCAGCCCATTATAGTAAAAACAAAAAAGTTAGTTTTGAAAGTTTTAGGCATTTACAAGAGGATGTATTAAATGGTTTACAAAATATGAGTTTTTCTGGTGTTGATTTATCACGTGTGGTGTGTGAACGGCACAAGACAATAATTCCTTTTCCATTGGTCATTACTAATACATTGTCTTGGCCAGTACTTAGCTCGAAGAGTGCTATGAAAAAAATTTTTGAATCGATTCAGACTCCTCAAGTTGCATTAGATATAAGGTTTGGATTTAACGAAGAGGGGGATTTAGTCGTAGCAGGAGACTTTGTTGAAGGGGTCTTTACGAATACCCAAATAAAGAACCTGTTAGGTCAGCTCGAATACATTATGCGAACTTTGGACTCTAAAGAGAAACTGCAACATAAAGTAATAAGTAGACAGAGTTTAAGCTTAAGTCGATTAACTAAGATTTATGCGTCGGTCCTAGCTTATAGATTAGCGACCCCGTTGGATGTCAAAGAGGATTTGTTTGAATTGGGTTTAGAGCTAAAGCACTTGAGGAAGATAGTAGAGCAGTTGAAAAATGAATTCGGTCTAGATGTCGGTGTAAGTCAATTGGTGTCATGCCGTAGTTTGGAGGGCGTTTTTTCATTGTTAAGTGGATTAAAAGAGGAGTAGAAATATTATGAATATGGCTGTAGATTTATTGGGAGTAGGCTTAGGACCATTCAATTTGGGGTTAGCTGCGCTTCTTAGCAAATATCCTCAGTTTAAAAGCGTTTTTGTTGAGCGCCAAAACGGGTTTAGTTGGCATCAAGGCATGCTTTTACCAGGGGCTACTTTGCAAGTGCCTTTTTTGGCCGATTTAGTTAGTATGGCAGATCCAACGCATCCTATGAGTTTTTTAAACTATTTGCATTTAAACGATCGATTATATGCTTTTATGTATTTAGATAGAAGCTTAGTTTTCAGAAGTGAATATAATCATTACTGTCAATGGGTTGCTCAACAGCTTGATAATTGTAGTTTTTCGGAAGAGCTAGTAAGAATCAGTTACGATAAAACAACTGAGGTATTCAGATCGAAAACAATAAAAGATTCAACAGCAAAGTATTATGATAGTCAGAATATTGTTATTGGTATTGGTACAAGACCTTATATACCATCGTGTTTTCTTAAGCTTAGGCACCCCCTTATCACACATTCGGCAAATTTTTTGACTTGTTGGGAGCGGCTAGTCGAGTGCCGTAACGTGACCATTGTCGGCGGTGGTCAGAGCGCTGCCGAGTGCGTTTTGTTTTTATTGTCTAAAATGACGCCAGAAAGACTGGTTAGAGGTGATACTATTCGTTGGATAACACGTTCACCAGGCTTTAATCCCATGGAGTTTTCAAAACTAGGACAAGAATGTTTTACTCCAGCTTATATGAGTTATTTTCAACAATTAGAAAGAAATGTTAGGCATAGTTTGGCCGACTCGCAGGGACAGCTTTATAAGGGAATTAGCTTTTACACTATCGCTGATATCTTCGATAAGATATATGAGCAATCAGTAGGAGGTGGGCGACATTGCTTGAGTTTGTACTCCTCAACAGCTGTGGTCGATGTTGAATTATTTAATAAAAGTGGAGTTGAGTGTTTTGGTCTTTTGGTAGAGCACCGAGATTTGAAACAAAAGGTTATTTTAGAAACAGATGCAGTGGTATTAGCTACAGGATATAAGCAGATTTGGCCCGAATGGTTTGAGAGCCTTAAAAAGGACATTTTGCTAACTGACGAGTATGGTGATTTTATCGTTAACGACGATGGTAGTTTAATGTTTAAGGAGAATCTTAAAGGTAAAGTTTTTGTGCAAAATGCTGAAGTTTATCATCAAGGCGTGGGCTCACCGGATTTAGGCTTAGCGGCTTATCGAAACGCTATCATCGTGAATAAGTTATTGGGTGGGAAATATTATTACGTCACTCCACCTAAAAAAACAGCTTTTCAAAATTTTGGTTTGGTTACATAATTTAAAGTATGAATGCTCGCTTCATTAGTTATACAGGATGATTTTTAAATTTGACTCTTACAGATTTAGAAGAAGCCCTTTATCGGATAGCCAAAAAACAGAATGGCCTTGCATTAAGTGTTTTAGCTAATAATCCAGATGTTTTAAAGGAGTGGCTGCAACGATGCTCTGTTTCAACAAAAGAAAAGATTGAGACACTAAGTTTAAAACGACAGTGTTCATTCATGTTGGGTCGTTTGGCAGCCTATAAAGCGTTAAGGAAGCTTAATTTTGTATCTTCGGAGCAATTTATATTTCATCAATTAGAGTTGGTGAAATATGAGGATTCTTATAGAAAATTGTGGTCCAATGGATGCAGAGGGAGCTTAAGTCATTCCCAAGAGTTTGTTGTAGCGATGGTTGGATTGGATAGTGTTTATAAAGGTGTTGGGGTAGATACAGAAGTATGTTTAGCGCCTGAAGTGGCCAATCAGATATGCTGGGATGTTATCAGCAAAAGTGAACTGGAAATAGCCTTGTCGTATGGCTTGAGTTTTGAGGAATCAGTGACTTTAATATTTTCGCTAAAAGAGTCTGTTTTTAAAGTACTTACGCTTGAGGTTCAAAAAGACTTTCATTTTAAAAATTTGAGTTTGGTGTTTTTAGATAATGGAAGTGCTGTGTTACGAATGAAAAAAACAAATTATGCGGATCTCAAGTTAAATTTTTATGTCAGTTGGACCAGTTTTAAGGGTTCATTTTTTACTTTTTGTCTGATATAGGCATTCAAGTGTTATAGAATGATCGGTTAAGATAACTATTGCTAAACTGGACAAAGCAATTGACTTTCTAAGGAAGGTAGTTATCATGATGACTAGCAAATTAACACGCTCTTTATTCTTTTCAGCTGTTTTAGTTATCTGTTTTTCTAATCCGGCTCTTTCGTCTCCGTCCTTAGAATACTGGACGATTGCTCGGTGTGCAGCTATGATTAGCTCTGAGTTTGGCGCGGAGTCTTTGCAGAAGGACTGGAATGCCGCTGCAGCTGCATTGTTGGAGCAGCAGGATTATCCTATTGAAAGATATGAGGCGATTCAACGTCATTTAGAAGAGTATCTTGCTAAATCTGAGTTACAGGCAAAAGGTGGTGGAGAATTAAGTACTTTACGCTGTTTTAGGTTGTTAGAAGAGCCAGAGTTCGTTGAGTTAATGGTTGATTAAGTTAATGTGTTTCTAGAGCAAGATGGATTTAACCCATGAAACAACGCCTATTATTCATTGCCATTGCCATAACGGCGTTACTGCTTGTCTTTAAAGATACACCGCATTATCACGCATTATTTAATAAAAATAAAGCCGCTGAAAAAGAGCGTCAAGCACTTGCTTTTGATGATCATTACCCAGAGGCTCAATGTCGGGTGGCGCTGCCCTTGAGTTACGAGAGTGATGAAGAAGCGGCCCGTAAAGACTATTATTTTTATACGCAATACATCCACCTAAAGCCGCAGCCATTTAATCTCGATTCTTACACCACATCTGAGGGAGCGGTGGTAGAGTCTTATGGCTTTCATGAGCCTTGCCCGCTAGTATTCAATCAGTTCTTGCTCGTGGATCTTTATCCTGAGGAAGTGCGTGTTGATTACCTTGAACGGAGTAAGGGGCTTGAGACACAAAGTGCATTTACCGTAGATGAAGAAAGTGTTTGCGTTATCCAAGTCGCTTTGCCCCTTGTATATGTAGATATGACGTCTCTAGTTCAGGCTCATCTAGAGCAACGCTTGAGCTCCTTTGAGGGCATTAGGGATCAAAGCCTGTCAGAGGAGCAGTTAACGCAAATCATGAGT
Organism: Oligella sp. HMSC09E12; assembly: GCF_001808505.1. NCBI lineage: Bacteria > Pseudomonadati > Pseudomonadota > Betaproteobacteria > Burkholderiales > Alcaligenaceae > Oligella > Oligella sp. HMSC09E12. The sequence continues at coordinate 24,084 of NZ_KV793582.1, read as the reverse complement.
CTAGGTTTTAGTAGCTCATGTGATGAGGTGATGTCCGATTACGGTATTTGTCAAGCGAGTTGTCCGATATTTCATGCCGCTAAGTTCACGGTTTGACGTTGAGTTAGCTGATTCTCTGATGGGTTGAGGTACACCTCTGCCACCGGTTCCCAATTGCGTGTTGTGCGTCCTTTCCAGCGTTCAGACTTTGCCTGTTTTGCTGCCTCATAGACCTGCGCACGCTTTGCCAAGATCTCTCGGTCTTGCCCTTGGTGACGCGCCTGTGGCGTCACATAGCGAATGCCGCTATGGCAATGCTGTGTGTTGTACCAGGTGGTAAAGTCTTGCGCCCATTGACGGGCTTCTGTGATGTCGGCAAAGGGCTTATTAGGGTAGTGAGGCATGTACTTAAGGGTCTTAAATAAAGACTCAGAATACGGGTTGTCATTGCTAGTCGCCGGACGACTAAAGGACGGCATGACGCCTAGCTGCTGTAAGGTAGCTAGCATCGTGGCACCCTTCATCGGACTGCCGTTGTCGGAATGCAGTACGAGCGTTTCTCGCTGCACGTTGTGTTTCACGCAGGCGCGACGAATCAGTTGAGCTGCATGCTTTGCGCTCTCTTCCAGATGCACCTCCCAACCAACAATCAGACGACTATAGATATCAACAATCATGTAGAGGCGATAGAACTGACCTTTGACCGTCGATTTTAAGTAAGTAATATCCCAGGTCCATACCTGATTCGGTGCCTGAGCTACCCACGCCGTCGGTTTTACGACCTTGCGAGGCGCTTGCGCCTTACCACGGTGCGCCAGTTGATTGTACTCTTTAAGTACTCGGTAAAAGCTTGACTCAGAGGCGATATAAATCCCCTTATCAGCTAACTTCGGCACGATCTGAGAAGGCGGCAAATGCCTGTATTCCGGCTGATTACACGTCGTAATCATCAATGCTTTCTCCGCTTTTGTCAGGGCGTGCGAATAAGTGCGTTTCCCCGGTTGCTGACGCTTATCATGCAAGTCCTCAGCCTGCTCCCAACGTCGTAAATTACGGCAACTAATTCCAAGGATATCGCAGGCAGCTTGACGCCGCGCACCGGACTGTACCGCTTCATTGACCAGCGTAACGGCTATCTGTTTGGTCTCAGCAGGAATTAATTTTCCTCGTTGTCCCCCCAGATAGCCCGGGCTTTTTTTGATAAGGTCAATAAGG
>NZ_KV793582.1:0-22870 GCF_001808505.1 Oligella sp. HMSC09E12 | reverse complement strand
TAAGGCGGCTGTTTCAGCCAAGGCCTTCTCCTTACGTCGTAGTTCGCGTTCCAATTGCTGTGTCTTGCGGCGCTCTGCAGCCAAGGTTGCTTTGCTGACTGGCACCTCGTCTAAGTCTATTTCCTCAAAGGCGGCTTGCCAAGCAGCTAGCTGCTCCGGATACAAACCGTGCTCGCGACAATAAGCAGAGCGTTCAATTTCATTCATGGCGGCTGTCTGCATGAGTGCAGTCAACTTGGCTTTACTGGACCACTTACCGGTGTGCGTTTTCTTCGTGGACACGATAACTCCTTGTGCAATTAACTGCCTTTTCCACTTGTACAAGGTATTCACATGAAGACCACTTTCATGGCTCAAGTCTGCCATACGTTGATTATGAGGAGGCAATGATTTTCGGATGAGTTGTTCTTTAAACTCAGGACTATGAACTGCCATTATAAGCTCCTATCCGCCACCCTAAATGGGTTAAAAGTAAAAATTAAATGATCGGACAACTAGTGTGACATAGGGGGATTACCTAATGCAGCGCCTCTTCCCACGAGATTATTATCGTACTCGTTGGACAAAAAAATAGGCTGAAGTGGTTAGCTTCAGCCTATTAATTACTCAGTGTCTAGGACTAAGTGTTGGGAACTTCCTCAGTCGGTACTTCTTCGTTATCGTACACCATATGAATAAAGTGGCGATGACGTTCGTACTGGTCGAGGATATCAGCGATAATGCTTTCTTCGCTCCAGCCCATGATGTCATAGTCTTGACCACCTTCTTTGAGGTAGACTTCCGCACGATAATAAATCGTCTTATCTGTGCGCTTAGACTCACTGGTGGTTAAGTTCGGACGGTTCTCCGCAATAGGACGTACGCTGTAGACGAAGTTTTGGTACTCACCATGGTGCTTAACCTCTAGAGTCCAGCCTTCAGAGTCGCCGGCCTCAGAAAGATCTTGTCTGACCTCAGTTTCAAAGCCTAAGCTAGCTAATTCCTCAGTCACTGACTTCATCGCAGGCGCAACCTGTAAGTTAATAAAGCGAACCACATGTGATTGCTCAGGCAGCACGACCATATTACGTAAGCGCTTTTGCCAATCTTGATCTTGTGGCATATGCTGCCCACGAGCAATGGTTTCAAAGCGAATACGACGCTTCGTCGCTTCTGTTCTTAAGGCCTTGATTAAGCCATAAATTGCCAGTAGCAAAATAACGGAGAATGGCAATGCACTTGCAATAGTCGCTGTTTGTAATGCTTGTAAGCCATCGGCTAGTAATAAAGCAATCGCCACAACGCCAGTTAAGCTTGACCAGAAAATACGCTGCCATACAGGAGATGGTGCATTATCCTTAGATGATAAAAGGTCTAGTACAAGTGCACCAGAGTCAGCAGAAGTGACGAAGAAGATAATTACCATCAGCAAGGCTACCACTGAGGTAATAGTGCTGAGCGGCATATATTCTAGGAAGACAAAGAGAGCTTGCGTCACATCATTTTGAACAATCTCTCCAAAGTCAGTCATACCTTCCGCGAGAATGTAGAAAATACTCGTATCACCAAAAGTAGTCATCCAGAATAAGGTAAAGCCCGACGGCACCAGTAACACACCCATAACAAACTGACGGATTGTGCGACCACGTGAAATACGGGCAATAAATAGGCCGACGAAAGGCGACCATGAAATCCACCAACCCCAGTAGAATAACGTCCAACCACCGATCCAATCAGTCGGCTCATAGGCGTATAACTTAAAGGTTGTGGGAACAAGGTCAGCTAGGTAAATACCGGTATTTTCCACAAAGGTTTTGAAAATAAGAACGGTAGGACCTAAGATCAGAACAAATAGTAGTAATAAAGCGGCTAGGATAAGATTAGCTTCCGAGAGAAACTTAATCCCTCGGTCTAGGCCACTCGCTACTGAGATGGTTGCTAAACCACAGGCAACAACGATGAGCACAATCTGCACCTGGGTGCCTACGGGCATATTAAAGAGGTAATTCAGACCACTATTAATTTGAGAGACCCCAAAACCTAAGGTAGTGGCAATACCGAAAACTGTACCAAGTACAGCAAAAATGTCGACCGCCTTACCGATAGGACCATAAATCTTATCACCTATCATCGGGTATAAGGCCGAGCTCAATTTAAGTGGCAGTTCGTGACGATAGCAGAAGAAAGCCAAAACGAGACCGACAATGGCATAAATCGACCATGCGTGAAGACCTCAATGGAAGTAGGTAATGTTCATCGCATTACGTGCAGCATCGACTGTGCCGCCTTCACCAATCGGCGGACTTAAAAAATGCATAACCGGCTCAGCCACACCAAAGAACATCAGGCCAATACCCATCCCCGTAGAGAAGAGCATCGCAAACCAAGCAAAATCCTTATATTCAGGTGTCGCATGATCGGGACCTAGTTTAATATCGCCAAAACGACTAATGGCTACTAAGACCGTAGTGATTAAGATAATCGCAACTGCTAGGATATAGAACCAACTAACGTGTTCTAGAATCCAAGCTTGAGTGTTATTGAAGACGCTTTGAGTGAATTCAGGCTGAAAGATTGCCGATGCTACGATAATTAATATGAGAATAGCAGCGGTAAAAAAGACGGGAGGGTTGATACTTGAGTTTTTTAAAAAATTCATGCCTCTATCGTTGTGTTGATGAATAACACGATTGAGTGTAACAAAGATAGGAACATAATGCAAAGTTAGTTACAAGTTAGGAGCTTGGGGCAGTTCTATAGTGATAATGCCCTTTACGCCCATCAAGTTGCCCAGAAAGCAAAAAGCCCTTGTAAAATCAAAGTCTTACAAGGGCTTAAATAGGGCTTGGAGGCGCGAAGCGGAATCGAACCGCTCTAGATGGATTTGCAATCCACTGCATAACCACTTTGCTATCGCGCCAACCTAAGCAGTAAATGATAGCACAACTAGTAAATAATGCAAGCTTAAAATCGTTTTTGCGAGAATAAACTCTCAGCTATAAGGCCATTGCAAGAAAAAATAGTTGTAGTAAAATCAATCAGTGATTTTAATGTCGGAGAGAAGCGGTGAAGTTTTTCAGCACAGTGGCTAGGTTTGTCTTAGTAGGTAGCTTGGTAAGTTTAGCAGCTTGTGGTGGCAGGCAGACACCCACCTATGGTGGCAGCGCTGCGCCTAAAGCAGATAACCGTTGTCTATTATCACCAAGTAGTTGCCGTAAGGCTCCACCCCGTTATGAACGTGGTGAGCGCGCTTATGCAGAACAGGCAGCGGCTGATTTGAATCGTCAACAGGCGGCGCGATTAAAGGCTGCAGGCTGGTTCCGTTAGTCTCCATCTTCGGCGGCTCAAAGTCCATGTGAACAGTCGCCCCACAAATGACACTAAGCCTTATTTAGATTATTCTAAATAAGGCTTAATACTTTCCCAGCTCGCCATCGGAAAGAGTGATCTAAATGGCGTACAGTCTAGGCGAATTTCGTGCCCCAGATATCATAGCAAATCGCTTCATACCAATTCGCGCCGTAGTCGGCTTCACGCTTTCTAAAGTCAGCATCACCATCCATCGGGCTAACACCACCCGAACGCTCAACCATTTTACCGTCAAGCGCTGTATAGGCACCAGCCACAGAAATCCCGTAATCCGGTGCGATTAAACTGTAGCAGGTATTCGCATAGTGAGCTTGCGTCGCTTCCTTGCCAGCCAGATCTGCCACAATAGCAGCAGCGGCCACTTTAGCTTGTGTATTGGCAGAAAAGCCTGATTTAGGCATTGGTGCGGCAATGGTTGCGTCACCCACCACATAAATCCCTGGTATTAAGGTAGATTCAAAGGTATTAGGATTAATCGGTGCCCACAGGCTCTCATTAGTTACGCCTGCTTGTTGAGCGATTAAGCCGGCTTGTTGTGGTGGAATCACATTTAACACATCGGCCTTAATCACGTCACCAAACTCAGTTTCAGCCACTAGCGCCTTAGCATCAATGCGAGTCACTTTACCACCTAAGGATAGGGGTATGCGCTCAATAATATCAGCATAAAATGTATTCCAACCCTGTTCAAACAAAGCCTGTTTGGAGAAGTTTTCCTGTGCGTCGAGGATAATTAATTTGGTCTTGGGTTTATGGTGTTTTAAATAATGGGCCACCATACTGGCTCTTTCGTACGGGCCCGGCGGGCAGCGGAAAGGGGCTTCTGGTACTACCATGACGAAGTTTCCATCGTCCGGCATCGCCTCTAACTGCTTTTTTAAAAGTACCGTTTGTGCACCCGCTTTCCAAGCATGTGGCGCTCGTTCGGCGGCAGCTTCATCATAGCCTTCAAGCGCATTCCAACGGAAATCAATCCCAGGGGATAATAGCAAGCGATCATAGGAAATGTCATTGTCGCTCTGGAGCCTTACGGTCTTTTTATCCGCATCAATTGCAGTCACATAATCATGAATCACGTCAATGTCAAAGGCCTTTAACTGATCGTAACTATGCGCAATTTGTTCCATACTTCTAAGTCCGCCTAAGACCAAATTGCTGAAAGGGCAGGTGTAGAAGGTTTTGGAAGGCTCGATTAAGGTGACTTTAATGCTTGGATTAAAGCGCTTCACATAGCGTGCGGCAGTTGCGCCACCAAAACCGCCGCCGACAATAACCACATGAGCAGAGGCATTAGCGGCAATGGCTGGAAAAGCGCTAATCGCCGCACCGGCCGCACTAAACTGGGCTACTTGACTAAGCCATTGACGGCGAGATAAATTAATTTTTTTGCTCATCATTACTGTGCCACCTTCATCTTAGCAACTGCCTCAGCAATTGCTTTTAGTTCATCTTCATTAAAAGCACCTATTAACCGATTCATAATGGTGGTGTTAGGTGGAAGCGTTTCTTGTTGAAAAGCCACCAATAACTGGTAGTTTGTTTCAGCAGAATGATTAAAAATATTAGGGATCGCCATGCGCTCAGCCGAGGCTTGCGTGCCATTGGCATGATGGCAGTTTAAACAACTATGAGCCAAAGCGGTGGCATCAAAGAGTGGCGTTGCAGCGTGGTCTTGAGCATGGGCTAGACTGAGTCCAGCCACCGTCGTTAGCAAAAAGGCGACGAGCTTGAGGGAGGAGAATTTCATAGATAAACCTTTAAGGAATAAATCAACTAAGCGTAATGTCAGTTTCGCTGGTGATTATCTGCTGCTCATCATCTTCCCAGCGCATGAAGAGTTTGCCGGAATTTTTGGCAACAAAGGTAAATTCAAGGAAGGGGTTTTGTGCAATCGCTGTTTCCGGCGCCCATTCCAATAATAATTCACCATTAAAGGTGGCCGTAAACTTATTAACAATATTGCGCGGAATGGCTTTGCCCTCGCTATTTAGCCTCAGGCCCGTTTCCATGCGGTGCACAATGACTGCCCGTACACGCACCATTTCCCCCTCGGCGGGCGTGGCATTACTGAGCCAAATTCGTGGCTTTTGTTCTATCATCAGGCTCTCCTAAGTTACATGCCGCAGGCACCGGCAACGACCGTCACATAACGTCTGGCGCTCAGTATACGACCGTCATTCATGCGTGCTAAAGCACGGATATATTGCGCATCAATCAGGCGTGTTCTGAAGCTCACTTCCGTGGTGCCTGCGAGTGGTGTAAATTTAAAACGACAAGCAAGTGGAATCGGGTTACCCTCGGTAATAAAGATCAGCTCTTCACAATAATTGCTTTCACTCATCTCCTCATCTAACACGGCTTTTATCGGGATACTGGAGGGGTTGCTCGCTAGAGGGTCCATGATCATACGTAAACCCTCGTCGATCACTTTTTTGTCGCCGACAAAGTTGTCAATTAATGCTTGCACCTCAGCCATCGAGGCACCTTGCAACGCCTCCTCTTGAGCGACAGGGGCAGGTGCCGAGCCGCTTTGAGCCTGGGCAGTTCGTGTTAATAAGCTTAAACCTGAGATAATCCCGCCGCTATAAAGCGCGGTGCCCAAGGCCGTCATTGATAGTATGCGTAAAAACTCACGTCTTTCGTGTTTTCTGGCCATGAATAAAAAACCTTGATACTTGTCTGGGTGAGTAAGTGCACAGCCCTAGTAGTAAAGAAGGGCAGTGCAACTTATAAGATGGCGTAGAAAAAGTTGGACTTATAAGAAATCGTCGAACTTGCTTTTAATCCACTTAAAGTCTTCTTCTACAAAGTCAGGGGTTCTGACATCCATATCGATTTGAGTTTGAATCACCTTGCCGCTAGCATCTAATTCATACTCGAAGATAACGGCAATTGCTTCACGTGGCTCCGCATTAACCAGCATATAGCAGAGGTTGTCGGGTAGTACCGGTACGACCTCTTGACCTTTAACGCGTTCATAGATGTTTTGTGCCACAATCTTGGCCAGCGCATTTGCTACGTGACCGCTCTTAGGATAGTAGCCGAATTGATCAGAGATAAAGCCGACGGAGTCTCCAATCACATAGACGTCCTCATCGCTATTTGCGGTAAATAAGCGTGGATGCGTATCGGCCCAATCACCGAGTTTACCGTCTTTGTCTTTAACGATTAAATCAGCGTACCAAACCATATCAGAGGCCTGATGTGGCGGCATTAATACCGCATCATCAAAGCTAAATTCACCGGCGGCGGTGACGATTTTCTTATTATATGGATCCACTTCTTTAACCACGGCATTCGGCACGTGCTGGATAATATCCGGATAAAGCTCTTCGAAAGCCATTTTGTAGCCCTCGGTAATCGGTGCGATCACTGGCTTAGGATCTAAGATAATAATCTTGGCGGGGATATTATGCTTTTTAAAGTACCACGCCATTAAGCAGGCACGCTCGTAGGGCGATGGTGGGCAGCGGTGTGGTGGTGGCGGTAAGGTCATGACAATGGTGCCACCTTTAAAGTTTTTGACCTTTTCCTTCAGCGTCAACATCTCCTGGTTGGGGATGTAGGCGTTAGGGAAGTGTTTGCGGGTAAATTCGGCAGCCTCTCTGTCTTCGCCGAACCAAGCTTCGTAATTATTGCGAATACCACCAGCTAAAATTAGGTAGTCGTAATCAATGGCGCCTCTGGCTGTGCGGACAATTTTCTTGTCGCGTTCAAAACCAGTCACCTCAACATTGATAAGTGTGTAATCGTATTTATTGGCGACGCCAATCATATCGTGATTAACAAAATCAGTATTAACCACATCAATTAGCCACTTGTTGCTCATGGGACCGGACCAGAAGGTCGGGTTTTTCTCTAAGAGAATCACATCAGCTTCAGGTAGTTTCTGCTTTAGATAGCGTGCCGCGGTCAAACCACCCCAGCCACCACCGCAAATTACGATGCGTGGACCCTTGCCACGGCGTGCTAATAGGGTCGAGTTGCTGTGAATGGCTAAGGGAGCCGCAATGGCTTTATTAGGTAAAACAAGGGAGCCTAACGCCAAGGCAGGCGGTGTCAGTAAAAAACTTCTTCTTTTCATGATAAGTGCCTCGAGTCATAACATGACATACGGGTAAAAAGCAGGAGCTCGGCTATCAAGGCCGAACCAGGTTAATTATAAAGTATCCTCTTTAAGAGTCAAGAATGCCTTTATAGATAGGCATTATATCTTTTTTTTGCATTTTTTATAAGCGTCTTGGAACTTATCCATTGTCACTCGTGGTCATGAGGATGTGATGCTTAGTGTGATGAGCAGGGCAGGGAGGTAAAATGCCAATACCACAAAGCAATGATCAGGCGTAGGCAGAAAAGCAAAAACCCGGTCAAGTGACCGGGTTTTTAAATCTGGAGCGGGAAACGAGTCTCGAACTCGCGACCTCAACCTTGGCAAGGTTGCGCTCTACCAACTGAGCTATTCCCGCATTTGTTTTAATCGTTTTGCTAATCAGTGATTAGTAAAGATTAAAATTATATATGGTGTTTTTAAGCTTGTCAACAGTTTTTTTAGTTTGTTGTAAAAAATTTACTTAAAAACTTTTTTTGTGACTTGATTACTACAAAAAGCCTAAAACATCATCGAAGCGACTTTGAATTAGTCAGGTGCTTTTGAAAAAGCTAAGTCATCAATCAAGCTAAGATATAATCTTAGCATTAAGAAATTAGTCATGTCAAAAAAATGTTATCTACATCAATTGCCTCATCTATCACCTCTCAGCAGGATTTAAGCCGTTTTAATACCTTTGCTTTGTCATCTAAAGCAAAGCAATATATTGATTTAAAAGAAAAAAAACAGTTATTGCCACTTGCTGAGTATCTGCATGAGCAGGCTTTATTAGCGCAAGTTTTTATTTTAGGTGGTGGTAGTAATGTTGTTTTAGCGCCACAAATAGATTGTTTTGTTGTGCATAACCAACTAAAAGGGATTGAGTTACTTGCAGAAGAAGCAGATTATTTTTTAATTAAAGCGGCTGCCGGTGAGCTTTGGCATGATTTTGTACAGTACTGCTTGGATCAGGGTTGGCATGGTTTAGAAAATCTTGCCCTGATACCGGGCACGGTGGGTGCAGCCCCGGTACAAAATATTGGAGCCTATGGTAGGGAGCTTAAGGATTTTTGTTACGAGGTTGAGGTCTTTGATTTTGCAATAAAGCAGTTTGCTACCTTAAGTAATGCGCAGTGTTGTTTTAGCTACAGGGATAGTTATTTTAAGCAGGGTGGACGTGGTTTATTAATTGTTTCTGTGACCTTTAAATTACCGCGTCCATGGCAGGCACAATTAAATTACCCTGATTTAAAGCCGCTCTTAGATGAAGTGGATAATGCCTGCCTTGATAGGATCACCGCTGCGCAGGTGTTTAATCAGGTTTGTGCTGTACGTCGCTTTAAATTGCCCGATCCAGCAGAAATCGGTAATGCAGGTAGTTTTTTTAAAAACCCTATCGTTGATGCTCAATGCCATCATGACTTAAAGGCGCAATACCCCACGATGCCATCTTATGAACAGGCTGATGGTCGTTATAAATTAGCGGCTGGTTGGTTAATTGATCAATGCGCTTGGAAGGGTAGAGCCTTGGGGCGTGCGGCGGTACATCAGCGACAGGCCTTGGTGCTCGTCAATGGTGGCGGCGCCACGGCTGAGGATATTGCGCAATTAGCGGATAAAATAAAAGCGGACGTGTGGGATAAATTTAACGTCCACTTGGAGCCTGAGCCTACCTTTGTGGTCTAGCTAGACCATCAGGTCGCGCATACTGTAGAAGCCCTTATTCTTGTCCCTAAGGAAGAGGGCAGCTTGTATACTGCCAGAGGCATAGATGGTGCGGTTAGTTGCCTTGTGTGTGAGCTCAATCCGCTCGCCTGGACCTGCAAAGCTTACCGTATGGTCACCAATCACATCGCCCCCGCGAAATACGCTAAAGCCAATCCGGCCTTTTTCACGTACGCCCGTCACGCCGTGACGTGCCCAATCGGCAATCTTATCTAGATCACGCCCCTTGGCTTGCGCCACCACCTCAGCCATTTTAAGGGCTGTACCTGAGGGGGCATCGACCTTGTTGCGGTGGTGAGCTTCAAAGACTTCAACATCGTAGTCGTCATTGAAAAGTTGCGCTGCTTTTTCTAAAAGTAAATAAAGCGCATTGACGCCAATACTCATATTGGGTGAAAAAAGAATAGCAATCTCGCTTGCGGCCGCTTCCAGCGTAGCTAATTGCTCGGCGCTAAAGCCCGTGGTGCCGATGACCATCTTAACCCCATGGCTTTGACATGCTGTAAGGTGATTAAGTGTACCCTCTGGTCGAGTAAAATCAATGAGACAATCAGCATGTGCGAGCACGGATAAATCGCTACTGATGGTTACGCCAGACTTCATACCAAGAAAGTCCGCCGCATCGCGCCCCTCTTCATCAGCGCCCGGCAGACAAAGTGCGGCAGCAAGGCTTAACTCAGGATGATTAATAACTGCTTCAACGAGCATGCGACCCATCCGACCATTGGCACCGGCAACTGCAATACGCATAAAAAATCCTATAACAATAAATTAATCAAATCTACTCTGCTAGCGGCGTCGTTTGAAAACCATCCTCTGTGGCTGCTGCGCTAGCATCAAACTCGGGGTTCTCAGGTGTGGCAGAAATACTTGAGCGCTGTGTCTCAAAATCGGCTGGCTGACCTTCAGGTAGGGGATCATGCGCCCAGCGCTCTAATAAGTCATTTTCATCGAACCATAAAGAAAGGTTGCGATGTACTGGCTTACCATAACCCGGCTTATAGTGATATGGGTAGTCCCAACGATTAGGGTGGAAGATGTCCACCAGAGTAGGCGTACCGAGTGCATATAGAACTTGGTCTTTAGTAAAGCCCTGGCGTAAATAGGATACCTGCTCCGCAGTTACCCAGTTACCCTGTTGTGTCGGTGCTCGATAGGGGAAGCCCCACTTGCCCGATGAGCAGCCGACTAAGGTCACGAGGGCTGCAACGGCTATCAGCTTTGCAATACCGGCGCTACCCGATTTGATCGCTACGCCTGATGGTGAGACCTTGTTATTGGCAACTTGATTCATAAGCATACTCTGTAAAATAATTTAAGCTGAAAAAAAGATTATCGCTGACCATGTATATTAACGTTTAATTCTAGCATAAGCACTAAATCACAAATTACTCTAGGGATAGCGCAAATAGATTTTTATTTAGCTAAGTGGCGCTTAGCTCATAGCGTTTATTTATAGAAAATTCTGATTAGATCGTTTTTAGCTGATAGCTTTTATCTATAGATTCGAGTTTCATTGTGTTAAAATGGGGCGTTGCAAGTTTACTAATCGTATTTATTCATTTTTTAAGCGCTTTACTGTCGTCTTATTTTTTAATTGCATTATGATCGACAGAGTGATGACTGTTAATTTTGGGGGTATACATGAGTGAATCACAGGCCTTACAAAGCATGGGTTTAAAAGCGACCTATCCTCGCTTAAAGATTTTAGAAATTTTCCAACGTCCTGATGCCGGTCATTTAAGTGCAGAGGATGTATACCGTATATTGCTTAATGAAAATACTGAGATCGGTTTAGCCACGGTATATCGTGTGCTAACGCAGTTTGAAGAAGCGGGTATTTTAACTAAGCATCAGTTTGATAATGGTCGTGCGGTCTATGAAATTGATGATGGTAGTCATCATGACCATTTGGTTTGTTCCGTTTGCAAGACAGTGGTTGAGTTTGTTGATGAGGCCATTGAGGAGCGTCAACATATCATCGCTCAAAAGTATGATTTTGTCTTAGAGAGCCATGCCTTAGTGCTTTACGGTATTTGCAGTCAATGTGCAAAGAAAATTCGCTAATGGCGTGACTTAGCAGCTTACAAATCATCGCCCCTGATAGCGTTTGCAGATTTGCTCAGCTATCAGGGGTTTATTTTTTGCTAAAGGCTTAGTGCTTAAGCATCTCTGCGGCATGTTTTAATGTGGTCTCGGAGATATTGAGGCCGCCCAGCATCCTGGCGACTTCATGTATACGCTGCTGCTCGTTGAGTGGCTTGATGCTCGAGCGGGTGGTGCCGTCTTGCTCCTCTTTACTAACCTCAAAGTGATGGTGTGCACAAGCGGCGACTTGAGCCAAATGCGTAACACAAAGTACCTGATGATCACTGCCTAATTGTCTAAGTAAACGACCGACAATTTCAGCGACACCGCCACCAATACCCGTATCCACCTCATCAAAAATAAGCGTAGGTACCTGACCCGCTTTATTGGCAATGACCGAGAGGGCAAGGGATATGCGTGCTAACTCACCCCCAGAGGCGATTTTATTTAAGGGGCGCGGCGTGGTGCCAGCGTGACCAGCCACATTAAACTGCACTTGATCAATGCCGTGAATAGAGGGTGCGGCGGGTTGTAGTGCAACCTCAAAGCGACCACCTTGCATCGCAAGCGTTTGCATGACCTCAGTCACCATCTTAGAAAGTGTGGCGGCCGTTTTTTGACGTTCAGCGGATAGCTCCTCGGCTAACTGCATATAGGCCTGCTTATTTTGTGCAACCAGTTCCTGCAAGGCATCGACGTTAAGACCGAACTCCAACTCGGCTAAGCGGCTTTCTAAATCACTTAAGACAAGGTGCAATGACTCTGGTGGGCTATTAAACTTTTTGGCGGCATCAAACAATTGACGCATACGGCGCTCGGTTTCTTCTAGGCGTTGAGGATCGAGTTCCACCTCATCCAAAAAGCGATTTAAATCGTGCGTGGCCTCTACACAGCAAATACGTGCCGCGTCTAAGCTTTCAGCGATCGGGGCTAAACTCGAATCATGGCTTGAAAGCTGCTGGATCTTTTGTAGGCAGCGATTAAGCATGGTGATAATGCTTTGCTCCTCGCCGTCAAGCTGCTCCACCACCGCACCCGCACCTTCTAATAGCGCAGCGGCATTGGAGAGGCGATTAAAGGATTGGTCAATCTGCTCCCACTCATCGGCTTGAGGCTTAAGATTGCTTAGCTCTTGAACTTGCCATTGCAAATGCTCTTGCTCTAATTTGCGTTGCTGCTCGTGCTTTAAAAAATCATCTAATTTTTGTTGATTTTCCTGCCAAATACGCCAACGTTCAGCTAATGAGGTTAATAATCCGCCAAGCTGTGCATGGGCATCAAGTAATTGCCGTTGAGCTGTGTTTTGAAGTAGGCTCTGGTGCTGATGCTGTCCATGAATATCGACCAGCATCTCACCTAGTGCCTTAAGTTGCGACAAGGTGCAAGGGCTATCATTAATAAAGGCACGGCTCTTGGCTTGTTGCGTGATAATACGGCGTAAGATCAACTCCTCATCACGGAAACCATTGGCTTTTAGCCAGTCGGCAACGGCCGGACTGGGATCAAAAACGGCACTGATTTCAGTGCGCTCACAGCCCTCGCGAATCACACCCACATCGGTGCGACCACCCAGTGCCAGGCTCAGGGCATCAATTAAAATTGATTTACCGGCGCCGGTCTCACCGGAAAACACAGTAAAACCGTCCTCAAAATGTAGATCGGTTTTTTCGACGATAACAAAATCACGAATATGTAGGGAGCTAAGCATAGGAGAATGATCGTTTAGTTGGTAGGCATGACATTCCAATTCATCTTATGGCGTAGGGTGCCAAAGAAACTATAGCCGATGGGATGTAAAAAAGTCATCTTATGCTGGGCTTTTTTGACCACCACCTTGTCGCCTATATGCAAATTAATCCAGGTTTGCATATCAAAATGTACACTTGCACCGTAACCACCACGGCTAATATCCTGTAGGGTGAGGGTTAAGACACCGTTATCCGGTACCACAATCGGGCGTGCCGAGAGTGTTTGTGGCGCCACGGGTACCAGTAAAAAGGCCTCCAGCGCTGGGTGCATAATCGGTCCGTTGGCGCTGAGTGAGTAGGCGGTTGAGCCGGTCGGGGTTGATACAATGAGGCCGTCTGCGCGCTGCTTATACATCAAATCGTCGTCATACAGCACCTCGATTTCGATCATGCCGCCGTAGCCGGAGCGATTTAGCACCACGTCATTAATCGCCAGATCACTGGTTAGCACTGCCTCATCACGGATCACTTCCCCACTGAGAAGGCTGCGACTTTCTTTAGAAAACTTACCATCAAGTACCGCCTCCAGCGCTTCGGTCGCATTTTCCATGGGGATATCGGTAATAAATCCCAAACGACCGTGGTTAATGCCAAGAATGGGGATGTTGTAGGGTGAAAGCTTGCGACCGACACCGAGTACCGTACCGTCACCACCCATCACCACCGCTAAATCCACCTTGCCACCCATCTCTGAGGCTTCGATAGCAGGATATTCCTTGACCCCGGTGTGTATGGCCGTGTCTTTGTCAAGGACGACGGATAATCCGGCATGCTTGAGAATCTCAGCCATCCTGCGTAAGGGGGTGTCCATACCCGAGTCCTGATACCGACCAAATAAAGCCACCGTTGAAAAATGCATAAGTAGACCCAACTAGTAAATATATAATGAATTTTACATCATACCCAAAAGCTTTAATATAAGTGCAACCGCCCCATTATCAAAGCAAAAATACACCGTTTCTGAATTAATCATGTTAGATGAGCGCGCACACGCTTTATTGCAAGCGATTGTTGAACGATATATACAAGAGGGCTCCCCTGTGGGCTCCAAATCCCTGTCTTCTTTATTTTCCTTGTCGCCAGCGACCATTCGCAGTGTGATGGGTGAGTTGGAGAGTGTGGGTTTGATTCATAGCCCGCACACCTCCGCTGGGCGTGTGCCTACGCCTAAGGGCTATCGTTTATTTGTGGATCATCTACTTTCCTCGAATGCGGATAAGTTTAATCAGGACTTTAATTTGGAGCAGGACTTTAGTCAGGCGTTGTTGCAGGACCTTTTTTGTGAAATAAAAATCGACTCGGGTCGGGATGTGGCCAAAGAGCCTTTTATGACTCAGGGTGCAGCGACAGACCTTGCCGCTAGTTTGGTGCATGCCTTTGACGGTGTGGATCCAAAAACGGCCTTTAGTACAGCCGTTGATATGGTCTCTGAATTAACAAAGTTTGCCGGTGTGGTGATGATCCCGCAACCCTCACAGGTGGTGAAGCACATTGATTTTATACAGCTCTCAAAGACGCGTGTGTTGTTGGTGATTGTGACACCTGAGGGTGATGTGCAAAATCGCATTTTCTATGTGGATAAAGAGTACCAGAGCTCGGAGCTGCAATATGCGGCCAATTACTTTAATCAGCATTTTTCGGGCAAATCCTTTGCTGAGGTGCTGACGGCACTGAGTAGTGAGTTAAATCAATTGCAAAGCGATATTAGCCATCTGATGCGGGCGGCGTTTGAGGGTAGCGTACAAGCCAAGGAGGAGTCAGAGTCGGTGCATATCCGCGGCGAGCATCGTTTGTTAGGTGTCAGTGATTTAACCGCTGATATGGATAGATTACGCCAGCTATTTCAACTCTTTGAGGAAAAAACAGAGCTTTATCAATTGATGGATGTGTCTAGTCGTTCCCAAGGTGTGCAAATCTTTATCGGCGGTGATTCGCAATTGCTGCCGATGGGGGATATGTCGGTGATTGCAGCACCCTATCAGCTTAATGGTAAAATCATCGGGGCCTTGGGCGTTATTGGTCCAAGTCGCATGGTATATCAACGGGTTATTACCATTGTTGATGTAACTGCTAAATTATTGTCTAAAGCGGTCAGTCGCTAGTATTAAGTTTTTTAAGCTGATTATTTTAAGCTTGAAGTTTGTTGAGAGTAGGTATGAATCAAGCAAGCGCACAAACCAAGCCAATTGGGGTGTTACTGGTGAATCTGGGCACCCCTAAGGAGCCCACACCCGCTGCGGTCAAGGCTTATTTGGATGAGTTTTTATCCGATCCGAAGGTCGTGGAATTGCCACCATGGTTATGGCAACCCTTATTGAAGTTTGTGATTACACCACGTCGCTCCAAGCCCGTGGCAGCGAATTATCAATTAATCTGGATGCCGCAGGGCTCACCGCTCTATGTTCACACCAAAGCACAGGCTGATAAGTTGCAGCAGCGTTTATCCGCTGCGCGCCAAGCAGAGCAAGCGCCAGTGTTAGTAGACTTTGCCATGCGTTATGGTGAGCCACGGCTGAATGAAAGATTAGATGCCTTGCGTGCTCAGGGCTGTGAAAACATCTTGGTGGTGCCGATGTATCCGCAGTTTTCAGGTAGTACCACTGGTACCATTTTGGACTATCTCGGGCGTTACAATGCCAACTTGCGCGACCCGGTTAATTTTCGTGCCATCAAGCATTACACCGACTACCCCCGCTATATTGAGGTCTTAGCGCGCAGTATTGAGAATTATTGGTCGCAGCATGGTAAAGCGGAGCATTTATTACTGAGTTTTCATGGTTTGCCGCAGGCCATGGTGGATAAGGGCGATCCCTATTGGGACCATTGCCATTTAACGGCAGCGTTGTTGCGTGAGGCCTTACAAGCGCAGGGGGTACCCTTGGCAGTGAGTTTTCAAAGTCGCTTTGGCAAGGCCAAGTGGATTGGTCCCAGCACAGAAGAAACGGTTAGAAAATGCGCCCAAGCGGGTATCAAAAAACTTGATGTGATTTGCCCTGGGTTTAGTGTGGATTGCTTAGAGACCCTAGAAGAAATTGCCATGGGCTGTAAGGAAATCTTTGAACAAGAGGAAGGAGGCGAGGCGCTACGCTATATCCCATGCCTGAATGCCGAGGACGACTGGATGCATGCCTTGCAATCGTTGGTAGAAACGAACCTCCAAGGGTGGCGTTAAGCGCTTTAGCGCAAAAAGATTCACTTGATACCTTGAAAAAGGGCTAAGTCATACCATATACAAAGTATATTCGGTTGCAAAGTGACGCCGGGCCTAGTAGGGCGACTTGTCGTGACTTTGCTTTTTGTTATTTATATTATTTCAGGAATGCTTTTATGACTGATAAGAACCAAGAGCAAGAGCAGCCTCAAACAACGGCTGAGCACCTCGTGAGTGAGGAGGAGTTAAGTCAAGCTGAGCCCATTACGGAAGAGGAATTGGCGGAGAGCTTGGGCGTTGAGACTGAGGAAGCGAGTGAGGATTTAGGCGCGATGGTGACTGAGCTGCAAAGCGAGGTCGCACGCTTACATGATGAGCTGTTAAGAGCCCGTGCTGAGGTTGAAAATATTCGCCGTCGCAGTGAGGAAGAGGTGTCTAAAGCACGTAAGTTCTCATTAAAGTCCTTTGCTGAGAGCTTGATACCGGTACGTGATAGCTTAGAAGCTGCGTTAGCGCATGAGCAGCAATCTACTGAGAGCTACAAAGAGGGTACTGAGACCACCTTGCGTCAATTAACTCAAGCCTTTGAGCGCAATAGCTTAAAAGAAGTGGCGCCTGCCGTGGGTGATGTGTTTGATCCTAATGTGCATCAGGCCATTTCATCAGTCAGTGATCCAAACCATGCGGCCAATACCATTGTGCAAGTATTGCAAAAGGGCTATTGCCTCTCCGAGCGCGTGGTACGTCCGGCGCTCGTTGTGGTTGCGGTATAAAAATTTATAAAAAATCTCTTGAAATACAAATTTTCAACCCTATCTTGTTTAGGTCAGAAATTAAATTGTTTTCGTAAGGAAAATTACATATGTCTAAAATTATTGGTATTGACTTAGGTACTACCAACAGCTGCGTCTCATTATTAGACGGTAAGCAAATCAAGATTATCGAAAATGCAGAGGGCGGTCGTACGATGCCATCCGTCGTGGCTTACTTACAAGACGGTGAGATTTTAGTCGGTGCACCGGCCAAGCGTCAGGCAGTGACTAATCCTAAAAATACACTTTACGCAATTAAGCGTTTAATCGGTCGTCGTTTTGATGATGCCGAGGTACAAAAAGACATCCAAATCACCCCTTACCAAATCGTTAAGGCGGACAATGGTGACGCCTGGGTTGAGGTCAATGGCAAGAAAATGGCACCGCCACAGGTGTCTGCTGAGGTACTTCGCAAGATGAAGGAAACGGCCGAAGCTTTCTTGGGTGAGCCGGTAACTGAAGCGGTGATTACCGTACCTGCCTACTTTAACGACAGTCAGCGCCAAGCCACTCAGGACGCTGGTCGTATTGCGGGTCTGGAAGTTAAGCGTATTATTAACGAGCCAACTGCGGCAGCCTTAGCCTTTGGTATGGACAAGGTAGACGCAGGCGATCGTAAGATTGCGGTGTTTGACTTAGGTGGTGGTACCTTTGACGTGTCAATCATTGAGATTGCCGACGTTGATGGTGATAAGCAGTTCGAAGTACTTTCGACTAACGGTGACACCTTCCTAGGTGGTGAGGACTTTGACCAGCGTATTATTGAGTACATCATCGATGAGTTCAAAAAGGAACAGGGCGTTGATTTATCTAAAGACGTATTGGCATTACAGCGCCTAAAAGAGGCGGCTGAAAAGGCTAAGATTGAGCTTTCTTCAACCACTCAAACTGACGTTAACTTACCGTACGTGACGGCTGATGCTTCAGGTCCTAAGCACTTGAATATCCGCTTAACACGTGCCAAGTTAGAGGCTTTAGTTGAGGACTTGGTTGAGCGTACGCTTGAGCCTTGCCGTGTGGCGATTAAGGATGCTGGTATTAAGCTCTCTGAAATCGACGACGTGATCTTGGTTGGTGGTATGACTCGTATGCCAGCCGTTCAGGAAAAGGTGAAGGAGTTCTTTGGTAAGGATCCGCGTAAGGATGTGAATCCAGATGAAGCAGTAGCACAGGGTGCAGCCCTACAGGGTTCCGTCTTATCGGGTGATCGCACTGACGTTCTTTTATTAGACGTTACGCCATTATCCTTAGGTATTGAAACCTTGGGCGGTGTGATGACTAAGATGATTGAGAAAAACACAACCATCCCAACGCGTCACCAGCAAACTTTCTCAACTGCGGATGATAACCAGCCTGCGGTTACCATTAAGGTGTACCAAGGTGAGCGTGAGATCGCATCTGGTAATAAGCTCTTAGGTGAGTTTAACCTAGAGGGTATCCCGCCAGCACCGCGTGGTTTACCTCAGATTGAAGTAACCTTTGATATTGACGCTAACGGTGTGTTACACGTTTCAGCGAAGGATAAGGGTACTGGTAAGGAAAATCAGGTGACCATTAAGGCCAACTCCGGTTTATCGGATGAGGAAGTTGAGCGCATGATTAAAGACGCGGAGGCCAATGCCGAAGAGGATAAGCGCACCGCTGAATTAGTCAGTGCACGTAACCAGGCAGACGTTTTAGTGCACAGCACTCGCAAGTCTTTACAGGAGTACGGCGACAAGCTAGAGGCTTCTGAAAAAGAAGCGATTGAGAGCGCTATCAAGGACTTGGAAGAAGCGATCAAGGGTGACGATAAGGCTGCCATTGATGCGAAGACTGAGGCCCTAGGCGTTGCTTCTCAAAAGCTTGGCGAAAAGATGTACGCTGATATGCAAGCGCAAGCGGCGGCTCAACAGGGCGCAGCGGGTGCGGATGCTCAGCCACAGGACGAGAATGTCGTCGACGCTGACTTCAAAGAAGTAAAGCGTGAAGACTAAGTAGTCTTGGCTTAAGAAAATGCTCCCAGCACGGTTCTTTCCTTGCGGGAGCATTTTGTTTGTAAAAATACAAAGGTTAAATTCAAATGGCAAAAGCTGATTATTATGAATCCTTAGGCCTCGGTAAAAACGCAACGGAAGACGAGATTAAAAAGGCCTTCCGTAAACTCGCCATGAAGTACCACCCCGATCGTACCCAAGGGGATAAGGCGGCAGAAGAAAAGTTTAAAACGATCAAAGAGGCCTACGATGTGCTTTCCGACCCGGAAAAGAAGGCAGCCTACGATCGTTTTGGTCATGCCGGCGTTGATCCGAATGCAATGGGCGGTGGTGCAGGTTTTGATGACTTGGGTGATATTTTTGGCGGTATTTTTGGCGATATCTTCGGTCAGAGTGGTGCCCGTCAAAGCGGTCCGCGGGTAAGTCGCGGTGCGGATTTGCGTTATCGCATGGAGATTACGCTTGAACAGGCGGCTGCAGGCTATAAGACCGAGATCCGTGTACCGAGTTGGGAAATTTGTGAGACCTGTCACGGTAGCGGCGCCAAAGAGGGTACTGAGCCGACCACATGTAGTATGTGTCATGGTAGCGGGACCATGAATGTGCGTCAAGGCATTTTCCATATGCAGCAGACGTGTCCTAAATGTCACGGTTCTGGCAAGGAGATTAAGGATCCTTGTAAAACATGTGACGGTGTGGGTCGCGTACGCAAGCATAAAACCTTGGCCGTGGACATTCCTGCTGGTATTGACAGCGGCATGCGTGTACGCTCTGCTGGCAATGGCGAACCGGGCGAAAATGGCGGCCCTCCGGGTGATTTATACATTGATGTATTGATTAAACCGCATGATATCTTTACCCGTGATGGCGATGATTTGCATTGCGAAGTTCCGCTGTCTTTTGTTACCGCGGCACTGGGTGGTACGCTAACCGTTCCAACCCTTAACGGTAAGGGCGAGATTAAAATCCCTGAAGGCACACAAACTTCCAAGGTATTCCGCCTACGTGGCAAGGGTATTAAGGGTGTTCGCGCTGGTTACCCGGGCGATTTATATTGTCATGTGGTGGTTGAAACCCCGGTGCGTCTAAGTGATGAGCAAAAAGACTTACTCAAGAAGTTTGCTGATTCTGTGGAAAAAGATGCAGATAAGCATTCGCCGCAAAATAAGTCTTGGGGCGATCGCTTAAGAAATTTTTTCAATTAATGATTCAATAAATCAAAAGCCTCTTTTGTATACTAAGCAAAAGAGGCTTTTCTTATCAATGAAGGAGTGGCTAATGATGAAAGCGATTGAGATTAAGGGAGCGGGTGGTCCTGAGGTATTGCACGTGTGCGAGCGCGAAAAACCATCACTCAAGGCTGGTGAGGTGTTAATTCGAGTCAAGGCGGCCGGTATTAATCGCCCCGATGTGGCGCAACGTCAAGGTAGCTATCCTCCTCCTAAGGGCGCTTCCGATCTGTCTGGTTTAGAGGTAGCAGGGGTGAATGTTGAGGGTGATCTGAGCGGCACGAATCTCAACATCGGTGATGCGGTCTGTGCCTTAACACCGGGTGGCGGTTATGCAGAATATGTCGCAACGCCCGCCGCACATTGCCTACCCATTCCGCAGGGCTTAAGCATGGTTGAGGCCGCTGGCTTACCCGAGACTTACTTTACGGTGTGGGTGAATGTCTTTGACCGCGCGGGCTTAGCTGAGGGCGAAACTTTACTGGTTCATGGGGGCGCCAGCGGTATTGGTACGACAGCGATTCAAATCGCTAAGGCAATGGGTCATACGGTGTATGCAACGGCAGGTTCAGATGAGCGCGTGCAAGCGATTGAAGCCTTGGGTTGTGATAAGGGCATTAACTATAAAACTCAGGACTTTGTTGATGTGATTGCTGAACTGACAAATAAGCGAGGCGTGGATGTTATCCTGGATATGGTCGCCGGTGATTATATTAGTAAAAATATCCGTTGCTTGGCGGAAGATGGTCGTTTATCAATGATTGCGATTATGGGTGGTCGCATGGGTGAGCTAGATGCGGCACGGATTGTGTTTAAACGACTGACCGTCACTGGCTCTAGTCTCAGACCGCGGAGCGATGAATATAAGGCAAAAATTGCCCGTGCGCTGCAAGAAAAGGTCTGGCCATTGATTGAGGCAGGGAAGATTAAGCCGGTGGTGCATGCGGTACTTGATTATCAAGAGATTCGCCAAGCGCATGAAATGATGGATGCGGGTGAGCAAATCGGTAAAATTATCATCACTTTTCCGGACAGCGAATAGATTTTCAAGCTATAATTACGGGTTATCTTGGAATACTGAATTACTAATTCATTAATAGTGACTGTGACTGATCATCATCTTAATGCGCTTGCCACCACGCCCCAAATCCTTAGGGATGGTCGAGGCGGTCGATTAATTCTTGGCAACTGGAAAATGCACGGTAGTATTAAAGAAAACCGTGAGTTAATGCGTCGATTATTAGAGGGGGCGGAGGCGCTACCTGCCGCTGTGGCGTTAGGTGTCTGTGTGCCGTTTCCCTATTTGGCCCAAGCCAGAGAGTTGCTCTACGCCAGTGATATTAGCTGGGGCGCGCAGGATGTGAGTTGTCATGCGCAGGGCGCCTATACAGGTGAGGTTTCGGCGCAAATGCTATGCGATTTTGGCGCCACTTGGGTGTTGGTTGGTCATTCGGAGCGTCGCACCATGCACGGTGAGACCAGCGCACAGGTTGCCGAAAAGGCACAAAAAGCACTTAAGCGTGGTTTGACGCCGGTCGTCTGTGTGGGGGAATCCTATAAAGCGCATGAGGATGGTGCTGCTTTGGAGGTGATCCGTGAGCAGCTTAAACCAATCTTAGCCTTAGGTGCTGAGCAGGTATCAAAGATGGTCATTGCCTATGAGCCGATCTGGGCCATTGGTACAGGACTGACAGCGACACCCGAGCAGGCGCAGACAGTGCATGCCTATATTCGTTCCCTGCTAGAGGCAATTGGGGTGTCAGAACTATTTATTTTATACGGTGGTAGTGTAAAGCCGGATAATGCTGCCAGTTTATTTGCCATGCCAGATATTAATGGTGCCTTAGTCGGTGGTGCATCACTGGATGCCAAGGATTTTTTAGCGATTGCTAACGCTGGCTTAAAGTAGTATCCAGCTGCGGTTTTGCATGTCGTGTTATTTGTTTTTAATTTTTAAAGTTTCGAGCTAATTGCTCTTATTCCTTCGTTGGAGTTTTTAATGCCGTCATTTATTTTTCCAGTATTGATTGTGGTGCAAGTAATTGCTGCTTTTGCCGTGATTGTTCTCGTCATGTTGCAACAGGGCAAGGGCGCTGATATGGGTTCGGCGTTTGGTAGTGGTTCTGCAGGTAGTATTTTCGGTTCTGCCGGTGCCTCAAACTTTTTCTCTCGCATGACCAAGTGGGCTGCCATCATCTTCTTTATTTGTACTTTAGGTTTAGCCTATATTGGTAGCACCTCAATGGCACCGACGCAATCCTCGGGTGGCACTGATGCTGGCTTGATGGAGCAGTACAATGAGCTTCCGGTCGCTCCAGGCGCTAGTGGTGCCAGTGTACCTGCAACGCCAGATGCGACGGATAGTGCTGTTCCAGCAGCACCATCCATGGCTACGCCGGTAGCGCCAGCAACAGAAAACACGACTCCAGCTACTGAGTAGTCGCCGTTAATAATGGTGTGTGGTTTTTTTGCTGATCACGCGCTTTTAAGCAGGTAGATTTTGGGTGATGGCGGAAATTAAGCCTTGCGGAATCGCCAAAGCCATGATAGAATCTACCTCTTTATCGCAAGATAAAAATTCAATCATCTACATAATTGCTCACGTGGTGGAATTGGTAGACACGCTACCTTGAGGTGGTAGTGGCGAGAGCCTTGGGAGTTCAAGTCTCCCCGTGAGCACCATCTATTTTAATCTGTTTTGCCTAT